>DKYL01000051.1:19110-34771 GCA_002493325.1 Ruminococcaceae bacterium UBA7101 | reverse complement strand
GTATGGAAAAAATCACAGGTAAAAATAATGATTTAATAAAGAGCGTCAAAAAGCTACTTTCCTCCTCTAAGGAACGCAGGGTGAATAACTCCTTCGTGCTTGAGGGAGCAAGGCTGGTTTTTGATGCTCTTCATTCTTTGTGCCGTGTTAAATGCTTTCTTGTGACTGAGGGCGCATATGATAAATACCGTACGCAGTGTGATGAAATTATTAAGCTTGCTGAAAAATCCTATCTGATTTCTGATGAAATTTCTGCAAAGCTCAGTGAAACCGAAAATGCACAGGGTGTTTTTGCTGTTTTTGAAATAGAAGAAAAGCCGATTGTTTTTAAATCAAACGGAAAGTATATTGCACTTGATAATGTGCAGGACCCGGGCAATCTCGGTACAATACTCCGCACAGCCGAAGCACTTGGCATTGACGGCATCATCATCGGCGGCGGCTGTGACCTTTATAACCCAAAGGTTCTCAGGGCAACAATGGGTGCGGTGTTCAGGGTGAACACACTTCGCTGCAGTAGTGCGGCAGATGCTTTATCCGATTTAAAGGAGCAGGGCTTTAAAATTTATGCCACTTCTCCCGACAGCTCTGCAAAGCCTATAACCGATGTCGATTTTTCAAAGGGCTGCATCTGTGTTATCGGCAACGAGGCAAACGGAATATCTGAAAGTGTTGCAGCTCTTGCTGATGATTTAGTTACAATCAAAATGCTCGGCAGGGCTGAAAGTCTTAATGCTTCCGTGGCGGCATCTATAACAATGTGGGAGATGCTGAGGAATGAGTGAGAATGTAAGATACTGGCTGTGGCTGCAGAAAGCACTTGGCGAGGGTGCTTATTTCAGCAGAATCGTTGATGAGTTCGGCTCTGCAAAGGCACTTTACAATGCGAATATACTTGAGTGGAGAATGTCACCGAATTTAACAGCCAGACAGATTGACAGGCTTGGCGAAACCGATATTAACTCGGTTGACGAAATAATTTATACCTGCCAAAGTAATAATTGGCAGATAATTGATTATGATGATAACAGATACCCGAAAAGACTGAAGGAAATTATTAACCCTCCTGCCGTGCTTTATGTGGACGGCAATTTGCCTGATATTGATAATCTTGCGGTAATCGGTGTTGTGGGAACACGCAAGGCAAGTGATTATGCCATAAAGGTTACACATATTATGAGCCG
Organism: Ruminococcaceae bacterium UBA7101; assembly: GCA_002493325.1. Lineage (GTDB taxonomy): Bacteria > Bacillota > Clostridia > Oscillospirales > Acutalibacteraceae > Eubacterium_R. The sequence goes on along the minus strand of DKYL01000051.1, from coordinate 33,587 downwards.
CGGTGCTACGGATGCAGGTCTGCTGATTGTCAGCGGCGGTGCACTTGGTGTTGATACTGCTGCTCATAAGGGTGCTCTTATGGCAGGCGGAAAAACCGTTGCTGTTCTCGGCTGCGGTCTGGGTACAAATTATTTGAATGAAAACAAATCACTGCGTGATACAATCAAGCATAATGGTGCACTTGTTACGGAATACCCGCCGTTCACAAGAGCAAGCAGAACAACCTTTCCTATGCGAAACAGAATTATAAGCGGTCTGTCCGTGGGTGTTCTTGTGGTTGAGGCAGGTGTTAAGAGCGGAAGTCTTATTACTGCAAATTTTGCGCTGGAGCAGGGCAGGGATGTTTTTGCAATACCTGCGTCTGTGCTTTCTCTTGATTTTGCAGGAACAAACAGGCTGATTGATGATGGTGCAATGGTTGCAACAAAGCCTATTCACCTCGCCGCTCCTTATGCTGAACGATTTGACACTGTAAATCTTTCAAAGGTTAAGAGTATTGAGGAATATATGAATACTGTAAGTGATAAGGGTGCTAATATACCAAAGGTGAATGAACCGGTATTTAATGTTGCTCTTAAAGACAGAAATAAAAGAATAGATAACGAAAAGCAGGCTTCCAAACTGACAGGCAGTGCAAAAACGGTTTATCAGTGCTTAAATGAAAGCTTTGCTCATATTGATGTAATAACAGAAAAAACAGGACTTACTGTCAGTCAGGTTATGGCTGCTCTTACACAGCTTGAAATTATGGGGCTGACAGAAAGTACATCCGGAAAAAGATATAAGAGAATCTGACAGAGAGGAAATAATATATGTCAAAATTAGTAATCGTTGAGTCACCTGCAAAGGCAAAGAATATTAAAGGCTATCTCGGCAGGGGCTATGAGGTTATTGCCTCAATGGGTCACGTCAGGGATTTGCCTGCGGCAAGACTGAGTGTTGATATTGCAAATGACTTTGAGCCGAAATATGCGGTAATCAAGGGCAAGGAAAGCTTTGTTAAAGACTTAAAGAAAAAAGCAGACAGTGCAGATTATGTTTACCTCGCAACCGACCCCGACCGTGAGGGAGAGGCAATATCCTGGCATCTTGCAACTCTGCTTGACCTTGATATGAATGAAAAAAACAGAGTAACCTTTAACGAAATTACAAAAAATGGTGTAAAGAACGGAATGGCTCAGCCAAGAGCAATTGATATTGATTTTGTTAATGCACAGCAGGCAAGACGTATTCTGGACAGATTAATCGGCTACAAGCTGTCACCGTTTATTTCACAGAAAATAAGAAGAGGTCTTTCAGCAGGCAGAGTGCAGTCTGTTGCTTTAAGACTGATTGTTGACCGTGAGGAGGAAATCAGAGCCTTCAAGCCTGAGGAATACTGGTCAATTGATGCAAAATTCACAAATCCCCCTGACAGAAAAACCTTTGCTGCTGCTATTGTAAGCAAGGACGGCACAAAGATAAAAATTGAAAATAAAGAGCAGAGTGATAAAATCCTTTCTGACCTTGATGGTGCTGATTATATTGTTACAGCAGTCAAAAAGGGCAGCAGAAAGAAAAATCCGACGCCTCCGTTCATAACGTCAACCCTTCAGCAGGAGGCTTCACGCCGTCTGTCCTTCCAGGCAAGAAGAACAATGAAGGCTGCACAGGAGCTTTATGAGGGTGTTGATGTGGGTGAGCACGGTACAGTGGGTCTGATTACCTATATGAGAACGGACTCCCTTCGTATTTCCGATGAGGCAAGAGAGGCAGGCAATCAGTACATTATTGATACCTACGGTGAAAAATATCTGCCTAAAAAGCCGAGATTTTTTAAATCAAAAAGCAATATTCAGGACGGACACGAGGCTATACGTCCGTCAATGCCGAATATCACACCTGAGTCTGTAAAGGCTTATTTAACAAATGACCAGTTCAAGATTTATAAGCTTGTATGGGAAAGATTTATCGCTTCTCTTATGGAAGCCTGCCTGCAGGAAACGATGAAGATAGAGATTTCCGCAAATGGTTATATCTTCAATGCAACAGGCTACACAGTTAAGTTTGACGGCTTTACTGCTCTATATGAGGAAAAGGGTGACGATGATAAAAACAGCAGTGATGCTTCACCGCTTCCTGCAATGGCTGAAGGTGATGTGCTTAAGCTTAAGAGTATTCTCGGCAATCAGCATTTTACACAGCCGCCTGCAAGATATACGGAGGCATCACTTACAAAGGCGCTGGAAGAAAATGGTGTTGGCAGACCGTCAACCTATGTAACCATTACCTCAACCATTCTTAACCGTGAGTATGTTAAGCGTGAGGGTAAGCAGTTTGTTCCCACTGAGCTTGGTGAGGCAGTTACAAAGCTTCTTGAGGATAAAATGCCGAATATCGTTAATGTAAAATACACCTCTAAAATGGAAGGTGATTTGGATAAAATCGACAGCGGCGAAAAGGATTATAAGGAAATGATCAGGCTCTATTATGATGAGTTTGAAAAGCCGCTTGAAAAAGCCAAGGCAGATATGCAGGGTGTTAAGATTAAGCTTAAGGAAGAGGAAACCGACGTTGTCTGTGAAAAGTGCGGACGCAATATGGTTGTCAAGGTGGGCAGATTCGGTAAATTCCTTGCTTGTCCCGGTTATCCCGACTGCAAGAATACAAAACCCCTTGTTTACAAAACAAGTGCAAAATGCCCTGAATGCGGCGGCGATGTTATTGAAAAGAAAACAAAGAAGGGTACTTCCTTCTTCGGCTGTTCAAATTATCCGAACTGTAACTTTATGACATGGGATGCGCCCTCTGACGAGGTTTGCCCTAAATGCGGCAAGTCACTGTTTAAGCGCAGAGGTAATGTGCTTTATTGCCCTGATACGGAGGGCTGCGGTTTTACAAAGCCTGTCCCAAGAAAAAAGAAAAGTGAAGAATAATCTATGAAATTTAAAGTTATCGGTGCAGGGCTTGCAGGTGTTGAGGCTGCGTGGCAGATTGCAAGTGCAGGCTACACGGTTGACCTTTATGAAATGAAAGGCATTAAGCGAACTCCTGCCCATAAAACCGATTTGTTTGCAGAGCTTGTATGCTCCAATTCACTGAAAGCGGCAAGGCTTAACAGTGCAGCAGGACTTCTTAAAGAAGAAATGGCAATGCTCGGCTCACTTACGGTTCCCGTCGCAAGGGGCTGTGCAGTGCCTGCAGGCGGTGCACTGGCGGTTGACAGAAATATATTTGCAGGTCAGATTACCGAAAAAATCAAAGCAAATAAAAATATAAATATAATAAATCAGGTTGTTGAAAAGTTAGAATTTGATGATGATTCAATAACCATAGTGGCAACAGGTCCTCTGACTGATGGTGCACTTGCAGAAAGCATAAAAGAAATAACAGGCGATTATCTCAGCTTTTATGACGCTGCTGCTCCCATTGTTACGGCAGACAGTGTTGATATGACCAAAGCTTTTGGTGCCTCAAGATATGACCGCGGCGGTGATGATGACTATATCAATTGCCCGTTCAACAAGGCTGAGTACGAGGCTTTTATTGATGAACTCATTAATGCTGAGGGTGCTGTTGTGCACGATTTTGATGTGTATGAGGGCTGTATGCCCATTGAAAAGCTTGCAAAGCGTGGCTTGGATGCCCCTCGTTTCGGTCCTATGAAGCCTGTCGGTCTTGTTGACCCGAGAACAAATCACAGACCCTGGGCTTGTGTTCAGCTAAGACGTGAAAATGATAAGGGCACAATGTTTAACCTTGTGGGCTTTCAGACAAATCTGAAATTCGGCGAGCAGAAAAGAGTTTTTTCTATGATACCGGGGCTTGAAAATGCAGAGTTTGTTCGCTACGGTGTTATGCACAGAAATTCATTTCTGAATTCACCTGTCCTTTTGAATGCAGATTTCTCATTAAGAACAAATCCAAAGCTGTTTTTTGCAGGTCAGATTACAGGTGTTGAGGGTTATATGGAATCTGCCTCAAGCGGAATTATTGCAGGTATCAATGCAGTACGCAGAGCAGAGGGCAAAGCACCGTTTGTTTTAAACACGGATACAATGATTGGTGCACTTTGCGATTATATCAGTGATGAAAGTGTTACAAATTTTCAGCCGATGGGTGCTAATTTTGGTGTTCTGCCTCCCATTGAACCAAAGATAAAAGATAAGAGCCAACGATACACGGCACTTGCAGAACGTGCCCTGCAGTCGCTGAAAACCTCTATGGAGAAAATGTGATGAAAATTATTGTTGATGCATTCGGCGGTGACAATGCTCCCCTTGAAATTATTAAGGGTACAATGCTTGCTGTTGACGAGTACGGTATAGATGCAGTGCTTGTTGGTGATACAGATAAAATAAACGATTGTGTAAATAAAAATCATATTACACTGAAAAATACCGAGGTTGTTAATGCCCAAGGTGTTATTGATATGTGTGATGATGCTAAGGCTGTACTTAAGGAAAAGGCAGACTCATCCATGGCAGTGGGCTTTAAGCTTCTGAATGATGGTAAGGGTGATGCTTTTGTAAGTGCAGGCAACACGGGTGCTATCACTGTGGGTGCAACCTTTATTACCAAGCGAATCAAGGGTATTAAGCGCCCTGCCATTGCATCTGTTATGCCCAGTTCGGACAAACCCTTTCTGCTTATGGACTGCGGTGCAAATGCGGAATGCAGACCTGAGCATCTTTATCAGTTCGGTCTTATGGGCAATCTTTATATGAAGCATATTATGAAGGTCAAAAGTCCGCGTGTGGCGCTTGCAAATAACGGCTCTGAGGAAACAAAGGGTACTCCCACAGTGCGTGAAGCCTTTGAGCTTATGAAAAAAGCACCTTATAATTTTATCGGCAATATTGAGGGCAGGCAGATTCCTTTCGGTGATGCAGATGTCGTGGTTGCCGACGGCTTTGCAGGCAATCTGATACTTAAAACCTATGAGGGTGTTGCCAAGGTGCTTATGAACGGCATCAAGCAGGCGTTTATGAAATCAGCAGTTTCAAAGCTTTCATACCTTGGTGTTAAGTCGGGTATTGACGATATGAAAAAGCAGTTTGACTATAAGGAATACGGCGGTGCTGTGCTGCTGGGCGTTAAAAAGCCCGTTATCAAGGCACACGGCTCATCGGACTGCAAAACCTTTAAGAATGCGATTAAACAGGCAGTCTGTTTTTTGGAAAATGACCTGATAAGTGTTATTGAAAATTCACTGATTGATTCAAAGGAAGAAAGAATTTATGGTAAATCTTGAAAAACGAATCGGCTATAAATTTAAAAATAAAGAATATCTTGTAGAGGCTCTGACCCATTCATCCTTTGCAAATGAACGTCCCGTAAAGCTGAAAAGCAATGAACGTATGGAGTTTCTCGGTGATGCGGTGCTGTCCTTTTTAACTGCACAGTTTTTATGTGAAAAGTACCCCGATACGCCCGAGGGCGAGCTTTCAAAGCTCCGTTCCTCATTGGTGTGCACCGACAGCCTTTCAAGCTATGCAAGGGAAATAGACCTTGGCAGTGTTCTGCTTCTGGGCAAGGGTGAAATTCATTCAGGCGGTGTAGACAGACCTTCCATTCTTGAAAATACGTTTGAAGCCCTGATTGCCGCAATTTATCTTGACGGCGGTATGGAGCAGGCAAAAGCTTTTGTAACCAAGTTCCTTGATAAAACACTGGAAACACATCAGATTAATTTCTTTGATTATAAAACAACCCTGCAGGAGGTGTTGCAGCAGAATCCCGGTGAAAATGCAACCTATGTCTTAATCGGCGAAAGCGGACCGGACCACGATAAAACCTTTGAGATGGAGGTACATCTCAATTCAAATGTACTCGGCAGGGGTAAGGGCAGAACAAAGCGTGCAGCAGAGCAGGCTGCAGCAAAGGAAGCGTTAAAGCTAATGGGTGTTGTATGAAAAAGGGTAATATAAGTATTTTTGTTCCGCATCAGGGCTGTCCCTGTCAGTGCTCCTTCTGTAATCAGAAAACCATTACAGGTCAGACAAAGGCGCCAACAGCCGAGGACGTTGTTCATGCAGTTGAAACTGCACTGAAAAAGAAAAATTTTGAATACGAAATCGCTTTTTTCGGCGGCTCATTCACCGCCATTGAGCGTGAATATATGACTTCACTTTTGAGTGCTGCAAGTCCATATGTTAAGGACGGCAGTGTTAAGGGTATCCGTATTTCCACAAGACCCGATTGCATTGACCGTGAGGTTTTAGATATACTGAAAGAATATGGTGTAACAAGCATCGAGCTTGGTGCACAGAGTATGGATGACGGGGTGCTCCTCGCCAACAGACGCGGTCATACTACCGAGGATGTTGTCAATGCGTCGAAGCTGATTAAGGATTATGGCTTTGAGCTTGGGCTTCAGATGATGACAGGTCTTTATATGGACACCTGCGAAAAGGCAACCCAAACAGCACAGAAAATTATTGATTTAAAGCCTGATACAGTAAGAATTTATCCTACTGTGGTTTTAAAGGATACATATTTAGCAGAGCTTTATAAAAGCGAGGTGTACAAGCCTCTTAATGCAGATGATTCGGCAGAGCTTTGTGCAAGGCTTGTGCCTATGTTTGAAAAGGCAGGTATTAGAATTATCCGCCTTGGACTTCATTCCAGCGAGGATATTAAGAGAAATATGCTTGCAGGCGGCTTCCACGACAGCTTCGGCGAGCTTGTGAAGTCAAGAATGCTTGTTGAAAAAATACTGGCTCTTTCCCCGGGTGACTATCAGGTTTTTGTGAATCCAAGGTCACTGTCAAAGCTGAAGGGCAATAACAAGAGCAATATCTATCTCCTGATGGAAAGGGGATATAACGTAAAAATTATTACCGATAACGGTATGGCAATAGACGAATTGAGGATTAAATAATGGTTTTAAGAACACTTGAAATGCAGGGCTTTAAGTCCTTCCCCGATAAAACCGAGCTTAATTTCGGCAAGGGTATTACTGCAGTAGTAGGTCCGAACGGCTCAGGCAAAAGTAATATTTCAGATGCTGTTCGCTGGGTGCTTGGTGAAACCAGTTCAAAATCACTGCGAGGCTCTAAGATGGAGGACGTTATTTTCGGCGGTACCTCATCACGTAAGGCACTGGGCTTTGCACAGGTGCAGTTAACGCTTGACAACAGTGACCATACACTTAAGGACAGAAATGAGGTAGTAACCGTTACACGCCGTTACTATCGTTCGGGTGAAAGTGAATATAAAATAGACGGTGAAAATGTTCGCCGCCGTGATATACACGAGCTGTTTATGGACACGGGTCTTGGCTCTGACGGTTATTCAATGGTCGGTCAGGGTAAAATTGACTCAATCATTTCACAGAAGAATGAGGACAGACGTGAGCTTTTTGAGGAGGCGGCTGGTATATCCCTCTTCCGCCACAAAAGAACAGATGCCACAAGAAGGCTTGACCAGGCGCAGGAAAATCTTGTAAGACTGCTTGATATTTTAGGCGAGCTTGAAAACCGTGTGGGTCCTCTTAAAAAGCAGAGTGAAAAGGCAGCTAAGTTTTTAGAACTCAGCGAGGAAAAGAAAACACTTGAAATCGGTGTTTGGGTGAATAAAATAAACCGTTTCACAAATGAGCTCAGAGAGCAGGAGCATAAGATAGATGCTACAAATGCCTCCTATGAGATTTGTGAAAAAGAGCTTTCTCAGATTGAGGCTGAGATTGAAGAAATTATTGAAAAAACAGCAAAAATCAATACGGAAATAGAACAGATACGAATTGGCTCAAAGGCATATGAGGATGAGGCTATCCGCAAGGATGGTGAGGCTTCCGTGCTGGAGGCGAATCTGAATCATAACAATGAAACCATAGAGCGTTTTAAAAATGATATCGGTGATGTTGATAATACCAACCATTCCATTGATTCTCAGATTGAAGAAAAAAAGAATTTCATTGCTGAAAATGCGGTTAAGCTTGCAAGCAAAAAGGAAGAGCTTAAATCCGTTACCACAGAAATGGAAAGCCTTGTTTCCTCAAATGAGGAGGTTTCAAAGCTGACCGTTGAGCTTAACCAAAAAATCACTGCACTTACCTTAAAGCTTTCTGACTGCAAGGTGAAGTGTTCACAGGCACTTTCATCAATCGAGGAAATCAATGCAAGAAGAAGTGTTGTTGATGACTCTATTGCACAGTGTGAAAAGGATGTCAGCATTGCAGAGGCACAAATGCAGGAAAGTGAAGATAATCTTGCTTTCCTGCAGAACAGAATTGATGAAAACAACAATTCACTTTCAGGCTATAAGCTGAAGCTTGAAAATAAAACCGCAAAAGCAGATAAGATAAAGGCTGACCTTGAAAAAGCAAGCCTTGAGCTGTCACAAAAGCAGTCAAGGGCAAAAATGTTAATGGACCTTGAGAAAAATATGGAGGGCTTTTCGGGTGCTGTTAAAGCGGTTATGAAGCAGTCACAGAGCAGGGCACTTTCGGGAATACACGGTCCTCTTTCCCAGCTTATAACTGTTGACAATGAATATTCCGTTGCGGTTGAGGTTGCACTGGGTGCAGCAATGCAGAATATTGTTACAACCAATGAAGCAGATGCAAAGCGTGCCATTTATTACTTAAAAAACAATCGTATAGGCAGGGCAACATTTTTACCGATTTCTGCAATCAAGCCGAGAAATCTGGATGAAAAGGACCTTGACGATAATTTGGGCTTTGTTGCCATTGCATCTGATTTGGTTGAGTGCAAAAGTGAATATAAAAATATAATTTCCAATCTGCTTGGCAGAGTTGTTATTGTTGATGATATGGACTGTGCTATCGGAATAGCAAAAAGATATAACAACAGATTTAAGCTTGTTACCATTGACGGACAGGTTATCAACCCGGGCGGTTCAATGACAGGTGGCTCCCAGTCAAAGGGTGCAGGTATTCTGTCAAGGTCTAATCAGATAGAGGAGCTTAATGCACAGGCTAAGGTGCTTGAGGAAAAGGTTAATGCTCTTAAAACAGAGTTTAAAACAGCGCTTGAGGATGCCAATTTTGCAGCGGCACAGCTTCAGGGTGCTGAGGTTGATATGCAGCAGGCTAAGGAAGAGCTTATCCGTTCACAGGGTGAGCATAGACTGATTAAAGAAAAGCTTGATGCACTGCGTGCTCAGTGTGACAGCCTTGTTGCTGAAAAGAATAACGCAGACGAGCGTATTGCAGGTTTTGAGCAATTGAACAAAGAGGGCGAGACTGAGGCTGAAAGAATTGAAACAGAAATCGCCGATGCTGAAGCACAGCTTGCACAGACCAGCGGCAATGCACAGGAGATTAACGCAAAGCGTGAGGAATACAGGCTGATTAGTCAGCAGATTAATCTTGACCTTGTTACCATTGCCAAGGATACAGAGTCTGCTAAGCTGTCTATTGAAGAATTAGAGCTGCGTAAAAATTCCCAGAGTGACAGAGTTAAATCCATTGAGGATGAAATTAAAATTTTGGAGGAAAGAAACAGCAGTCTTCTTTTATCAATTAATGAGGTTAAGGCACAGGCTGACGAACTCCGCAAAAAGGCAGAAGGCTCTAATTCTCAGATTGCTGATAGTATTGAGGAACGCAACAGTCTTGAAAAACGCTCAGGCGAATTAAGATTACTTGAGCGAAACAAAGGACAGGAGCGTGAAAAGCTTTCAGGCGAGCTTGTCAGACTTGATGAACGTAAGATTGCAATGCGCAAGGAATATGATGAGCTTAATGATATGCTCTTTGAGCAGTACGAATTAACACGCCGTGAGGCAGAGGCTCTTAATATTGAAATTGAAAATATGAGTGAAGCGAAGAAACGTCTTCACGAAATCAAGGTTGCAATTAAAGGGCTCGGCTCAATCAATGTCGGTGCTATTGAGGAATACAAGGAAGTGTCGGAAAGATATGAATTCCTTAAGGAGCAGATTGATGATGTTGAAAAATCCAAAAATGAGCTTTTGAAAATCATTGAGGATTTGACAGCGTCAATGAGTGAAAAGTTCCTTGAAAAGTTCAATAAAATCAACGAAGAATTTAAGGTTTGCTTTGCAGATTTCTTTGGCGGAGGCAAGGGTGAAATCAAGCTTGAAAATCCCGATAACTGCCTTGAGTCTGCAATTGAAATCAACATTCAGCCGCCGGGCAAGGCTGTTCAGAATATCAGCCTGTTCTCAGGCGGAGAAAAATCACTTGCGGCTATGGCACTGCTGTTCAGCGTGCTTAAGGTACAGCCTGCACCGTTCTGTATTTATGATGAGGTTGAGGCTGCACTGGATGACGTCAATGTTGAACGCTTTGCAAAGTATATGCGCAAAATGACGGACAGAACGCAGTTTATTTCAATCACACACCGCCGTGGTACTATGGAGGAGGCTGATGTCCTCTATGGTGTTACAATGCAGGAAAAGGGTGTTTCAAAGCTTATTGAGCTGCAGACAGCAGAGCTTGCAGCACAGATGGGACTTGAAGAATAATAAAACGAATAAGGATGTGGATGTATGGGCATTTTTTCAATATTCAAAAAGGGTTTAAAGAAAACCAGAGATGAGGGCATTACCGCTCAGATGGACGAGGTAATTGAGTCTTATGAGGAGATTACCGACGAGCTTTTTGACGAGCTTGAGGAAATTCTTATTATGGGCGATGTGGGTATGCCGACCGCCGAAAGAATTATCCGTGACTTAAAAAGAAAAATTGAAAACGATAAAATCAAGGATGTTAAGCAGGTCCGTGAAACCATGAAGGATATTGTGTCCGGTGTTGTTTGGGGCGGTAGCTATCTGAGGCTTCGTTCAAAGCCGTCCATTATTTTAATGATTGGTGTTAACGGTGTGGGCAAAACCACCACAATCGGCAAGCTTGCTTTAAGACTTAAGGGACAGAACAGAAAGGTTATTCTCGGTGCTGCCGATACCTTCCGTGCTGCTGCTATTGAACAGCTGCAGGTATGGGCAGACAGAGCAGACGTTGACCTTATCAAGCACGCTGAGGGCTCCGATCCTGCCGCAGTGGTTTATGACACCATTCAGGCAGGTAAGGCAAGGGGTGCAGATGTTATCATTATCGACACCGCAGGCAGACTGCATAATAAGAAAAATCTTATGGACGAGCTGAACAAGATTTCACGTGTTATTGACAGGGAGCTGCCTGACGCATCAAAGGAAATTCTGCTTGTTCTTGATGCCACAACAGGTCAGAATGCCGTTAATCAGGCTAAGGACTTTAAGGAGGCAGCAGGCATTACAGGTATCGTGTTAACAAAGCTTGACGGCACAGCCAAGGGCGGTGTTGTTCTTGCAATCAACAATGAGCTTGATGTACCTGTTAAATTCGTCGGTGTGGGCGAAAGAATCGAGGATTTACAGCCTTTCGATGCTGACGCTTTTGCCGCAGGACTTTTTGATGCAAAGGTGCCTGAGGACGATGAGGATATAACGAACTTTATAACAAACGAGGATTAATTATGGATTTTATTCTTGCAACAAATAATATGAAAAAGCTTGCAGAAATGCAGCGTATTTTATCACCTCTCGGTATCAATGTTGTCACTGCAAAAATGCTTGGCATTACGCTTGAGGAGGTTGAGGAGGACGGCGATACCTTCGAGGCGAACGCTAAAATCAAGGCACTTGCAGCCTGCAGAGAAACAAATATGCCTGCCATTGCTGACGATTCGGGACTTTGCGTTGATTACCTTGACGGTGCACCCGGTATCTTTTCAGCACGCTTTGCAGGTGATCATGGCAATGACGAGCTGAATAATGACCTGCTTCTTGAAAAGCTTGAGGGTGTTCCTGCCGAAGAACGCACCGCACATTATGTGTGTGCAATCTGCTGTGAATTCCCTGACGGAAAAGAAATTATTGTCCGTGGTGAGTGTGAAGGTCAGATTGGCTTTGAGCGTGACGGCAACGAAGGCTTCGGTTATGACCCGTTATTCCTTGTTGAAGGCAGAGCCTTCGGAAGATATACTGCCGAGGAAAAGGACAAAATCAGCCACAGAGGTAAGGCTTTAAGATTACTTACAAAAGAATTGGAGACATTTATATGACATCAAAGGAACGTGCTGCGTGGAGAGCAAAGGCAAACTCCCTTGAGCCGATTATTCAGCTCGGCAAAGAGGGTATCAGCGATAATTTAATTACACAGATTGATGATACACTTGATGCAAGAGAGCTTATAAAAATCCGTGTTCACCTTGAAACAGCTCCTGAAGGACCAAAGGAGCTGGCACAGCAGCTTGCCCAAAGGCTGCAGGCTGAGGTGATTCAGGTTATCGGCGGTATTATTGTGCTTTACCGTGAAGCAGATGAGGAGCGTATTGCAGAGAAAAAGAAAAAGCGCGGCTCAGGCAATGCAAAAGCCACTGCTAAGAAAAAGGTAAAAATCAAGGGTATGCGTCAGCGTCAGAGAGAGAAGGAAGAAAAAAATCCTTACGCAGTTTATGACCGACCTAAGTATCGTGGTAACAAATAATGAGAATCGGAATTTTCGGCGGTGCTTTTAATCCTGTTCACAATGGGCATCTTAATCTGGCTGAAACCTTTTTTGAGGATTTGAGCCTTGATAAGCTGTTTTTTATCCCTACTGCAAAACCGCCGCACAAAAGTGATGAAGGCTTGCTTTCGGGTGAGGACAGGGTTAATATGTTAAGGCTTGCTGTTGAGAATAAGCCTTATGAAATTTCAACCATTGAATTTGAACGAAATGATAAATCATATACCTATGATACTTTGATTGAGCTGAAAAGGTTTTATCCCGATTCCGAGTTTTTCCTTATCATCGGTGCTGACCAGTTTATCCATTTTGACAAATGGTACAGATATGCTGATATTCTGAATATGGTGACGCTGTGCACATCGGCAAGGGAAAATGAAGAAGAAAAGCAGTTGATTATCAAAAGTGCAAAAAGGCTTGGTATTAAGGATCGCTTTTATATGTCAAGCCGTGCTGTAATCAGAGTAAGCTCCAGTGAAATCAGGGGAAAAATAAAAAACGGCAGTGATGTTTCAATGCTGCTGCCAAAAAAAGTATTTGATTATATTTCAGAAAAAGGACTATACCGTGTATAATATTAATGAATACCAAAACATAATAAAAGAAAGACTGAGTGATTACCGCTTTTATCATTCACTCTGTGTTGCAGAAAGTGCCAAGGCGCTGGCAAAAAAATACGGTGCTGATGAGGAAAAGGCAGAGGTTGCAGGCATTCTGCACGACATCTGCAAGGAGGCTGATTTGGATGAACAGCTTGAAATTATTGAAAAAGCGGGTATGACGATTACCGAATTTGAAAGAAAATCAAAAAAGTTTTATCATCAGATTTCAGGTGCTGCATATGCTAAGGTTGTTCTGGGCATTGAGGATGAGGAAATACTGAATGCCATCCGTTACCATACCACAGGCAGAGCGGATATGACTCTTTTAGAGGAAATCGTTTATTTAGCCGATTTCATTTCAGCCGACAGGGATTATGACGATATTGACAGAATCAGAGCTGAAGCTGAGCGCGGCAAGGAATACGGCTTAATGTATGCCACAAGGTATACCATTAAATCTGTGGTGAAAAAGGGCAACCCACTTCACAGTGATACTGTGGATGCTTATAATTGGTTATTATCCGCTTATTTTGGCGGTAAGTATAAAGTGAATAAAGGATAGTGAAATATGGAAATTAAGGATATTGTTAAAACCGCCGTTAAGGCAATTGACAGCAAAAAGGGTGAAAATATCGAGGTTATCGGTGTAACCGATTTAACAATCCTTGCCGATTACTTTGTTATTGCTACAGGTACCAGCTCAACCCAGGTTAAGGCACTGGCTGAGGAGGTTGAATATAAGCTTTCGTTAGAGGGCGTTCAGCCGCACCATATTGAGGGCGAAAAAACACCTTGGGTCTGCCTTGATTATGGCTCTGTTGTTATTCACATTTTCTACAAGGATCAGCGTGATTTCTATCAGCTCGAGCGTCTTTGGGAGGATGGACAGAAAATCGATATTACAAATTATTTGGAGGATTAATATACTATGGATTATAATTTTAAAAAGATTGAATCAAAGTGGCAGAATGTCTGGTATACACAGAACACCTTTGCCGCAAAGCAGGATTATACGCTGCCGAAGTTTTACTGCTTAGTTGAATTCCCTTATCCGTCGGGTCAGGGTCTTCACGTAGGTCATCCGCGTTCATACACTGCTCTTGACATTGTTGCACGTAAAAAGAGATTGCAGGGCTACAATGTGCTTTACCCTATGGGCTGGGATGCATTCGGTCTGCCCACAGAGAACTTTGCTATCAAAAATCATATTCACCCTGAAGAGGTTACTAAAAATAATGTAGCTCACTTCAAATCACAGCTTCAGGCACTGGGCTTTTCCTTTGACTGGACACGTGAGGTTAATACCACCGACCCAAGCTATTATAAGTGGACACAGTGGATTTTCCTTCAGTTATTCAAAAAGGGTCTTGCTTATAAAAAGGAAATGGCTGTTAACTGGTGTACCTCCTGTAAGTGT
>DKYL01000051.1:631-18805 GCA_002493325.1 Ruminococcaceae bacterium UBA7101 | reverse complement strand
GTGTACCTCCTGTAAGTGTGTGCTTGCGAATGAAGAGGTTGTCAACGGTGTTTGTGAGCGCTGCGGCAGTGAGGTTATCAGAAAGAATCAGAGCCAGTGGATGCTCAAAATCACTGAGTATGCCGACCGTCTTGTAAGTGACCTTGATGATCTTGATTTCATTGACAGAGTTAAGGTTCAGCAGAAAAACTGGATTGGACGCTCAACAGGTGCTGAGGTTGATTTCGGCACAACACTCGGTGATACACTTACTGTTTACACAACCCGTCCGGATACGCTTTTCGGTGCTACATATATGGTTATTTCACCTGAGCACCCACTGATTGAAAATTGGGCTGATCAGCTCACAAATCTGGATGCAGTGCGTGCATATCAGCAGGAGGCTGCACGCAAGAGTGACTTTGAACGTACAGAGCTCAACAAGGATAAGACAGGCGTTAAGCTTGAGGGCGTTATGGGTATCAACCCTGTTAATGATACTGAAATTCCGATTTTCATTTCAGACTATGTTCTGACCTCATACGGTACAGGTGCAATTATGGCTGTGCCTGCTCACGATACCCGTGACTGGGAGTTTGCAAAGAAATTCGATTTGCCGATTATCGAGGTTGTTGCAGGCTCAAAGGTCGGTGTGGAGAATGAGCCGTTCACTGACTGTTATACAGGCAAGCTTGTGAACTCATCATTCCTGACAGGCATGACTGTTGAGGAAGCTAAGGCTGCTATTACCGAGTGGCTGACAAAGGAAGGCAAGGGTCATCAGAAGGTTAACTTTAAGCTTCGTGACTGGGTATTCTCACGTCAGAGATACTGGGGCGAGCCTATCCCAATTGTTAAGTGTGACGATTGCGGTTATGTTCCTGTTCCTGAAAGTGAACTGCCTTTAAGACTCCCTATGGTTGACAGCTATGAGCCGACCGATACAGGCGAATCACCGCTTGCTAAGATTACCGATTGGGTAAATACGACCTGTCCTTGCTGCGGCAAGCCTGCTAAGAGAGAAACCGATACAATGCCGCAGTGGGCTGGCTCCTCCTGGTATTTCTTAAGATATATGGATCCGCATAATGATAATGCGCTTGTTTCTCCTGAGGCAGTTAAATACTGGGGTCCTGTTGACTGGTATAACGGCGGTATGGAGCATACAACACTCCATTTACTTTACTCACGCTTCTGGCATAAATTCCTTTATGACATCGGTGTTGTTCCTACCAAAGAGCCTTATGCAAAGCGTACCTCACACGGTATGATTTTGGGTGAGAACGGCGAGAAAATGTCCAAATCAAGAGGTAATGTTGTTAACCCTGATGATATTGTTGATCAGTATGGTGCAGACACAATGCGTCTTTATGAAATGTTCATCGGTGACTTTGAAAAGGCTGCTCCATGGAACAGCGATTCAATCAAGGGCTGTAAGAGATTCCTTGAGCGTTACTGGAACTTACAGGAAATTGTTAAGGACGGCGATGAATATTCTGCTGACCTTGAAGCCATGATGCACAAGACAATCAAAAAGGTTACTGAGGATATTGATAACCTTAAGTGCAACACAGCTATTGCCGCTATGATGAGCCTGATTAATGAAATGTATGCAAAGGGTGTCAATAAGGCTGAGCTTAAAGCACTCACAATTCTCCTTAACCCGTTTGCTCCCCACGTTACAGAGGAAATGTGGCAGGTAATGGATTTCGGCGGAATGGTTAACGAAGCACAGTGGCCGACCTTTGACGAAGAAAAGACAAAGGAAAATTCTGTTGAAATTGCACTCCAGATTATGGGCAAGGTAAGATCAAGAATTGTTGTTCCTGTTGATATTTCAAAGAAAGATGCGATTGCTCTTGCTAAGCAGGATGAAAGAATTGCCGAAGCGATTGCAGGCAAAACCATTAAAAAGGAAATCTATGTTCCCGGCAAGCTTGTTAATATCGTTGCAGTCTGATTGATTTTGAATAATAAATGTGTATCTTTGCAATTTTAGTTGAATTTTAATTATTTAACAGTTATACTGCAAATCATATTAATTCTGACAAAAATCCCCCTGAAACCGCTGTGTTTTGTGGCTTCAGGGGGATTTTCTTATATGGTTTTGACATAATTTATTTTGTCAATCTATGATAAATTGGCATAGCTGACAGCTCTTTATATTCTCAAGAAAATATAATTACTGTAATGCATAAGTAGAAATAATTCTGCATATTTCAGATACGTTTGCATTGCTCTTGAATTCAAATTTTACTTTGCCTAAACCCGAAAACCACATTTCAAGCTCACTGTCTAAATCAAGAGTACCGGCAGTTTCTACGGAATAAGCTGATATTTTGCTATAAGGCAATGATGTAAAATCTTTCTTTGTGTCGGTTAACCCCTGCACATTAATTGCTATAATTCTTTTATTGGTGAATACAACACCATCACGAACAGTTTTATATGTTGATATGATCTGTTCATCCTGAATCAGCATAGGCGTGATTACTCCGGCGAACTGGCTGTTGTCAACCAATCTCATTTTTAAATAGCTTGCATTTTTGAAATCAATCATTTTAATTCTCCTCATATTTTAATTATTATGTTTAATATTCAAACCGACAGCATAAGGATATGTTGTTGGTGATATTATGAAAATAGTATGCTTATAGCTGTCAATCCTGTAATTTATTTCAAATTATATAGTTGTCCCATATATGAGACATTTGTGTCACCTTTCCACTTTTTAGTAACTATATATATGAAAACACAAAAAATGTAAATTTTTTAAAAAAATTGATTACTGTCCCATTTTTGACACAGTACTTATAAAAATGTGGACAATTGGAAAAATTTGTGTTATAAATATATATAGAACGTGCGTTCGTGCACTAAAAGGAGTGATTAACATGATGAAATGCAAAACAAGCATTCAAAAGCAAAAGGATAAAGTAATACTGATACATAAGTTTTTGCAGCTATCACCCGAAGAACAGCAGCAGGTGATAGACAGGATTAAGGAAATAAAAAAGCGTTAATCCTCTTTATCGTGCTTGCTGAGCAGTGAGTCAATCAGAGTTTCTATTATATCCAACTCATCATCACTAAGCTCAGAGCACAGCTTTACAAATTCGTTGAGCCTATCGTTATCGATAGGCTTAGCGTTAAATGTTCTATCCATAGGAACATCATATCCCATCAGCCAAGCCTCTGATACATTCAATGCTTCTGCAAGAACGTCCAATTTTTCTTGCCCCGGTTCAACTTTGCCGTTAACGTATTGACTTAAATCATTTTTGCCTAATTTGACATTATACTTGTTGCAAAATGGTTTGCACATATTAAGTATATCTACTTGTTTAATGTTTTGGTCTGTCATAATTTGTTTTAGCCTTATGGCTGTATTGTAAGGTTTCATATCTATCACCTCGCAAATTCATAATAGCATACTTTGAAGAAAAGTTCAAGGTTAAAATGGATGAAAAGTTCAAAAAAATTGAATTTATTATTGACAACGAAATAAGAGTATGATAAAATAAAAATGTTCAAAGAACTTGAACATTTTTGCGGGGAGGTGATACAGAATGGCTTATAACTATGATAAATTAAATGGTTTAATTATTGAAAAATACAAAACAAAAGGTGCTTTTGCAATGGCTATGGGTTTATCGGAGCGAAGCTTGTCCTTGAAATTAAATAATAAGGTTTCATTTAAGCAGCCTGAAATAGATAAAGCAGTGGAGCTGCTTTCTATTAATCCAAAAAATATAGTATATTATTTTTTTGTCAAATAAGTTCAATAACATTGTACTTTTTTATCAGGGCTTATTGGTGTTAAAACAAGTACTCAGAATAATATTATGATAAGGAGTGGGGAAGCGTGATATCAACGGCAATCATAATGAGTATTCTGTTTGCAGTAATGCTTATGGGCTACACAGCTTTCAGATATGAATACAGGGAGCAAGAGAGAGCAGAAGCGTATCTGTACCGCCACAGGAATGATGCGGACAAGCTTGCGGCAACAGCAATGGTGTCAGACGCATATAACGAGCTTGTTGCTGCAGGTGTTATAAAATAAAAAAGGCAACCGGCAAAAGTTATCGATAAGATAACAACCTACAAAATGAGTTTATCTTATCGTGAGCATTTTATCAAAACGAGAGGAGAATAATGCTGCATACATATATTAAAGAGATGGACTATACAATTTATGACGAAAATGAAGAGATGTCTTTTGAAACAAAGCTTGAAAGAGCAAAGAATGTTTGGGATTTTCAATTTGGTCTTGAATATCTGGATGACAGGGCAAATGATGAAGAGTTTTATGTCGAATGGGTTACAGGTGCAACATTAAGTGACTGCACGGAAATGCTCATTTATATTTGCAAAGGGTATTTTAATGAGCTTGAACAGGAGGAAAAGGACAGGCTTTTAAAAGCCTTCTGCTTTGATGATGAACACGATTATGTGGAATGGTATGAAAATATATATGGCTTGAATTTATAGGGGTGATAAAGTGGCTGATTTAAACGGATATGTAAAGCTATACCGGCAGATGATTCGTTGGGGGTGGTACAGAGATATTTCTGTTAAAGTGTTGTTCCTTCATTGTCTTCTTATGGCAAATTATCAGCAGGCAGACTGGTGTGGCATAACAATACAAAGAGGTTCGTTTGTTACCTCTATTGAGGAATTGAGCCAACAAACAGGATTGACCGTGCAAAATACACGAACTGCGTTAAAAAAGCTGACTTCAACAGGCAATTCAACAAACAAACAACAAACGGCTAACAAACAACAAACAGGCAAGCTAACAACAAATGAAGAAAATAAAGAAAAAAAGAATAATAAAGAATATATAGAAGTTGAAGAAGGTGTCAGCAGTGACTGCCGCAAGCAGCTCAAAGAGCTTTATCCTGATATGGATTGGGATGCTTATGACAATGAGGACTTTATAATCAGACCGGTTAATTCCTATTCCGGCAGAAAGGTAGTTATGCTGTCTGTTGTACAGGAGGATATTCTGCTCAATGAGCTTGGTACTGTTGAAACCTTTGAATATTACATTTCCAAATTAGCTGATTTTATTATTTCAAAAAACGCAAATATCAAAAACCATTTTGCAACAATTCTGAAATGGAGTAAAGAAGATGAAGGGGTGTAAGATGAAAATATAGAGAGCATAAAGCTGTGACAGTAATCTGTGGTTTAAGAATAGGTAAGGAAAGGAGATAAAAGTTTTGACAGTAGAAAGACTACAAATGTATAAAATTATTGAGACTGAAATTGAATTATATAAGAGGAAATACGCTCTGCCGATATTGGGTGTTGATACCACAAAGCCTAATGTTCAAAGCAGCAGAATTTCCGACAGTACTGCCAATTCGGCAATTCAGAGGATGAATGTTGACCCATACATAAAAGCGGAATATAAAAGACTCGTTGCTGAAAAGAAAGAGCTTGATGATTTTATTTACGGTATAAAGGATGAATTGATTAAGGCAGTAGCGAAAAGGCGTTTTATTGAAAAGGAAACCTATGCTGAAATGGGCAGAGCGCTGAATTATTCACCTAAGTATTTAAAAAACATATTAACAAAGTTTCTTAATGAAAGATGTGACGCTGTGTGACCTTTTAGGACAATATTCCTATTGATTACAGCTTTTAGATGTGGTAATATATAATTGCGAAAATTGTAACTCGCACAGGCAGTAGCTTTTCATAGTTACTGCTTTTTATTTTGCATAAAGGAGTAATTTCAATGGCAAAGAGTAAAGTTGAATATTGGCTTACTGATGAAGGATTGCTCCTTATCGGTGCCTGGGTGAGAGATGGTCTTACTGATGAACAGATTGCACATAATATAGGAATAAGACGTGAAACGCTGACAGTGTGGAAAAAGAGATATCCGAACATTTCTGATACTCTCAAAAAGAATAAAGAAGCTGTGGATTTTGAGGTTGAGAATGCTTTGCTTAAAAGAGCATTAGGGTATACCTATACAGAAGAAAAGACTGTTGTGAGTGATAGCGGAACAAAAACCGAAACAATTGTTAAACAGGTTGTTCCTGATATAAAGGCACAGATTTTCTGGCTTAAGAACAGAAAGCCCGATGAATGGAGTGATGGTAAAGAAATGAATAATCCTAACATCAAAGATGATGGATTTATGGAAGCACTTGAGGCAAAGGCGGGTGAGGTGAATTGGAAGGAATGAAATTTGCACCTTTCAGTGTTCAGCAGTTAAAGCTGCTGACCTGGTGGTGTGACAATTCTCCTGTAAAGGATAAAAACGGAATCATTGCTGACGGAGCAATACGAAGCGGAAAAACGGTTGCGATGAGCCTGTCCTATGTATTCTGGGCAATGAAGAGCTTTGACGGTATGAATTTTGCAATGTGCGGAAAAACAATCAGCTCCTTCAGGCGCAACGTGCTTTCGTTTCTTCTGCCTATGCTTGAGGCAAGGGGATATGAGGTTAGTTACAGGCGTTCTGATAATGTTCTGACCATAAGCAGAAATCAAACTGTAAATTATTTTTATGTTTTTGGCGGCAAGGATGAAAGCTCGCAGGATCTGATTCAGGGAATGACGCTGGCAGGCGCTTTTTTTGATGAAGCTGCACTGATGCCGGAATCCTTTGTTTTGCAGGCAACAGCAAGATGCTCGGTGGCAGGCTCAAAATTCTGGTTTAACTGTAACCCTGAAAATCCCCGTCACTGGTTTTATGAAAAGTGGATTAATGAAAAACAGCGAAAAGAAAAAAATATCATATACCTTCACTTTACAATGGAGGATAATCTTTCCTTGACAGAGGAAACAAAAGCCCGTTACAAATCAATGTATGCGGGCGCTTTTTATGCCCGTTTTATTCTTGGTGAATGGAAGGTGGCAGAAGGCTTGATTTATGATATGTTTTCAGATAAAAACATTATTGCTGTGCCAGGAGAGAATGAGCTGTTCGGAAGTGCATATGTTTCCTGCGACTACGGAACGCTTAATCCGACTGTTTTTCTTATGTGGCGCAAACATCATAATAAATGGCTGTGTGTTAAGGAATATTATTATAACAGCAGAAAAACCCATTTGCAAAAGACGGATGCTGAATATGCACAGGATTTAATTGATTTTATAGGCAGCACACCATATCAGTGTGTGATTGTTGACCCATCGGCAGCATCCTTTATAACAGAGCTTATGAAAAAGGGTGTTAAGGTGATTAAGGCAGACAATGCAGTTCTTGACGGTATAAGACGGACAGCTATGCTGATTCAGACAGGTGAGCTGATGTTTACCAAAGACTGCACCCATACAATCGCTGAATTTGGTGCATATCATTGGGATGATAAGGCAGCAGAGCATGGAGAGGATAAGCCTGTTAAGGAGGATGACCATGCTATGGATGCAATAAGATATTTTGTAAGCACTGTTATGGGCAGAACCATAGGTACAAGTGTAAGGAGGAGATAATTTGATTATATATATTAACAGCAGTGAAGTCCCTGATTATGAAAAATGTGAAATACCTGATGCTGTACTCAGGTACATTATTGATAAGGCTGAGCAGTATGAGCACAGGTGTGCAAGGCTTCACAGCAGGTATAAGGGAGAGCCTCAGCTTTCTAAGCGTGATGAGGACGGCGTCAGGGTAGAGGCAAATTATGCCAAATATATTGTTGACATTACGCAGGGATATTATCTGAGTGAGCCGATAAAGTATGATAATAATGGCAGGAAAAGAAAAAAGACAGATTCATCCGCCCTTTCTATGGTCAGCAGCGTGGAAGCAAAGCTTGATAAGGAAACAGGCAAGCTGACAAGACACGATGCTTCACAAAGACTTGGTGAAAGGGTGATAGATATATCACCGATAATTGACTGCTATCATCAGCAGAATATTGCTGAAATAGATGAAAAAAACGGCAAAAATATCGGGATATACGGAGAAAGCTGTGAGCTTATTTACGCAAGCACTGACAAAAAGCCTGTTCCGCATTCAGCGGTATATTCGCCTGATCAGATTATTCTTGTTCAGGATAATACAGTTGAGCATAACGACCTTTTTGCAGTCTGGTTTGAAAAGTGCGAGGGAATAGACAAGGTGAAATACTACAATGTATCGGTTTATTCAAAAAAAGCACGCAGAGATTATAAAAGCACTGATTGCAGCAAGGAGAGTTTTATTTTTGAGGCAGCGGGAAAAACAGTGAAGCATTCATTTGGTGCTGTGCCTGTAATCTGTTATGAGAATAATGATGAACGCCAGGGAGATTTTGAACAGGTAATAAATCTTATTGATGCAAGGAATGAGCTTCTTTCAGACAGGCTGACAGATAAAAAGAATTTTGTTAATGCTTTGCTTGCTTTGTATGGTGCTATTCTTTCTGAGGATGCACTCAGGGATATGAAAAAAGAGGAGATTATAGACGGACTTCCTGCTGATGCAAGGTTTGAATATATACAAAAGACATTTGATGAGGCTTCACTGAAAATACTGGATGATACGCTTGTCAGTGAAATACATAAAATGACCTTAACACCTGATATGACAGATGAAAACTTCAGCGGCAACAGCTCAGGTGTTGCACTGAAGCTCAAGCTTCTTGCACTGAACATATTGGTTAAAAATAAAATGAGAATTATGGAAAAGGGTCTGAAAAAGCGATGGGAATTATATAATAATTTTCTTTCAAAATCAGGTGTGCCGCCAGTTGATATTAATGATGTTGATATTGTGTTTACAATTTGTATGCCTATTGATGAGCCGTCAATCGTGAATATGGTCTGCCAGCTAAAAGCTTCGGGACTTGTTGATGATCAGACCTTGCTGTCACTGCTGTGGTTTGTCAGGGACCCTGCCGAGGCTCTTGAAAATATGAAGCAGCAGAAAGCTGAAAATATGAAACAGTACAAGGCTTCTTCTGCTGATAACACTGCGAATGACGAGGCAGAGGATAAATGTTGATGATTTAAGCACTTTGTTTTACAAGGTGCTTTTTTCATATATAAAAATGAACTTTGCGGGCTTTCTGAACGCAAAGGGCAAGGAGGTAAACGTGTGAATAAAACAGTTCACAACAAAATGCTCCCGCTTAATCTGCAGCTTTTTGCAGCAGACAGAGAGGAGTATGTGCAGGAGAAGGTTCATACCGATGCACAGAACAGCGAGGTCAGTGCTCAGCAGGAGGGTGAGAATGCGAAAACTCTTGATGAATTGCTGTCCTCAGACAAATCACTTCAGTCGGAATTTGACCGAAAAATCAGTAAGGCTCTTGAAACAGCAAAAGCGAAATGGGAGCAGCAGGCAAAGGAAGATGCAAGTGAGGCAATGAGGCTTGAAAAAATGTCGGCTGATGAAAGAGCTCGTTATCAGTTTGACAAGGATAAGGCTGAATTTGCAAGAGAAAAGGAAGCTTTTGCGCAGGAGCAGTTAAAAACGGCAGTTGCCTCAGAGCTTATCAGCCGTGGCTACACTGCAGAGTTTGCAGAGTTTCTTACAGGCAGAGATGCCGACAGTTCAAATGCCAATATCAATGCATTTGAACAGGTATTTCAGAAGGCGGTTGAAACTGCAACGGCTGAAAAGCTGAGGGGGGACCGTGTTCCTCCCGCAGAGAGGGCGCATAATACAGTGGACGTGCCGCCAAAGAATTTCCACGAATATGAAGTGTGGAGAAAGAAAAATGCATAACAGGAGGAAATATTTATGCCAAACAAAATTCTTACACCTGACGTAATTGCCAACGAGGCGTTAATGGTGCTTAAAAATAATCTCGTTATGGCTAATCTTGTTCACCGTGACTATGAAAATGAGTTTGTAAAGGTGGGCGATACAGTTACGGCGCGCAAGCCTGCTAAATTTGTTGCTAAAAACTTTACAGGTTCAGTGTCACCACAGGATATTACAGAGGACGGTATACCTGTAAAAATGGACAGATTAAGGGATATTACCGTTCAGGTAACATCAAAGGAAATGTCGCTTGATCTTAAGGACTTTTCATCACAGGTAATTGCACCTGCAATGCAGGCAATTGCTGAGGCAGTGGATGCCGATGTGCTTGCAACAGCCGTGCAGAACGCATCAAGAACGGTTGCGGCTTCTGAGGAAACTGCAGCTAAGCCGATTAAGGATATTGCTAAAATCGGAAGCTATCTTGATTTTGCAGGTGTTCCGATTCAGAACAGACGTCTTGTTTTAAATCCGTCACATAAGGTTATATATGCAATGGATGACAATATGTCAAGGGTATCCTATTCAGGTGATTCAAAGGCACTGCGTGATGCAGAGCTTGGCAAGGTTTATACAATGGATACTTATATGAGCCAGAACGCACCGTATCCATACGGCTATCTTGATAAAGCGGTAGGCACTGCTAAATCCTTTAAGGTATCAGGCACAGCAGGAGAAAGCAAGGTATCACTTTCTGCACTCAATACTGCAACGGCAACTGTCAAAAACGGTGACTGCTTTATTGTTGACGGATATGTATATCATATCACCAAGGATTACACAGGTGCGTCAAACGCCATTGCAGAGGCAGAGATTAATCAGCCGCTTCACGCTGACCTTGATGCTGTTGATGCAAAAGTAATTACAGCACCTGTATCTGTCGGCTTCCACAGAAACGGTATTGCACTTGTGTGCCGTGCTCTTGATTTGCCTATGGGCAACAAAAATTCATATGTTGCTTCTGCAGACGGTCTTGCTGTCAGGGTGGTATTTGATTATGATTCTACTCATAAAATTGATACCTGCAGCTTTGATATTTTATACGGTGTTACAACTCTTGACAGCAAGATGATTGTAAATATCGAATAAAGGAGGCAATTATGAAGATAACTGTTGTTAAAGAAGGTAAAAGCTTAAATATTGATTCTGCCTGTCTGCCTTCCTGGGAAAATGCGGGATGGAAGAAAGCAGATGAAAAATCAGCAAAAATCATTAAAAAAGCAGAAAAGGCGTCTGAATAAGGACGCTTTTTGTTATGGGGTGTATAAATGATGAATTCGGATAAGGCAAAATGTGCTTTTATGCACCGTCTGGGTGATATGGCAAATGCTGAAAAAGTTTATTTTGATATGTTTCACAGAGCGCTTTGTGCCGATGTGTATATTGAAGCAGCGCTTGATGACTGCCGTGCTTATTTCGGAAGCGAAAATATTCCTGAAGCCGTGACGGATTCCACTGTTGCAGATATCGCTTATATAAGATATAAGTTGGATACTGATCAGCACCAAAGACCTTATGGTCTTAAAAGTCTGTCCTATTCAGAGGGCACAGTTTCAAAAAGCGAAGCATATGCGACGGAGCAGGAGCTTGACACCCATATAGAGAATATTTTAAAAAAATACAGCAGATTCAGGGTGGTGAGAGGACGTGTCGGAAATGAAAACGCCGAGTGAATGGACAGCAAATACGTTAATATATCCGAAATTAACCGTCAGCAATCCTTATAATTTTGACAGGGCTGTTTATTCTGACAGTCCGAGTGCACAGCTCAGTCTGTGCTGGCAGCCTGCGGATGACAGTGCTGATGTACAGGAAAGAGGAGAAATAACAAGTTCATCATACACAGCCGTTATATATGACGATGTTGAGATAAAGCATGGTGATATGGCTGTAATTGATGGGCTTGGATGCTTCACTGTTTCAGCTATAAAAAAATATATCACTCACCGTCTTGTAGCTGTACGTTCTACAAACAGGAGTGTACAGGATGTCTGAAACAGATATTACAATTGAGGGTATGGAGGCTTATATGGATAAGCTTACCAAATCACCCGACAGACTTATTGAACATATATTGCAGCAGGCAATGCAGGATGCAGAGATGCTTGCGGTCAAGCAGAGAATTAACTGTCCTGCGGTTACAGGTATGCTGAGAGAATCTATTGAAGCCTTCTGTAATCGGGAAGGCGATGTAATAGAGGCAGGCACAAGAACAGGGAATGAACACGCTGCTCTTGTTGAGCTTGGTACAGGACCAAGGGGCAGTGAAAAGGGTCATCCTCTTGATT
Source organism: Ruminococcaceae bacterium UBA7101 (assembly GCA_002493325.1). Lineage (GTDB taxonomy): Bacteria > Bacillota > Clostridia > Oscillospirales > Acutalibacteraceae > Eubacterium_R. The sequence goes on along the minus strand of DKYL01000051.1, from coordinate 6,820 downwards.
CAGAGCTTGGTGTTGTCCGCAAATCTGAACCGTGGAGGGTAAATATACTCGGCATTGGTGTGAGATATACAGGCGGACAGCCTGCAGCTCCGTTTATGTATCCTGCAATCAAAGAAATGGAGAAAACAATAAAGCTGCATTTTGGCTCTGCTGTCAGGGAGGTGCTGCGATAATGCAGAATTATCGTGAAGAAATCAAAGAAACACTGGAGGGCATCGTAACAGACATACCCTTTAAAGTAAAAATGGCTTTTCCTCAATCGGTCAGCGATGGGAACATCATTTCATATTTTGAGCTTACAAATATTTCTACTGCAGTTTCAACAGTGGATGATATTTCCTATCAGATTGATTTATGGTTTTTTGATGTGGAAAAGCTTTTTACAATGCTTTCTCTTGTTGATGAGGCTATGACAGCAAAAGGCTTTTTAAGGCAGTTTGTGTCACCTGACTCCATGCTTCACGACCAAAGCGGCTATCTGCGTAAAAGTATGCGGTATGGCAGGCGTGTTGACACGCTTACAAACAGACTTATTGATTAGGAGGTATAATATGAATACAAACAAACCAAAAAGAGGTCTTGCCTCAAAGGGTATAGAATTTTACCCGAACTATACAGGTGAATCATCAAAGTGTATTAATTATTTAACACAAATCGGCGACATCACAAAGGGAGAGCGTGAGGAGCTGGATGCGACCTGTATGGATGATGATATTGAACATTCGGTAGCAGGCATCAGAAAAAAGAGTGATGCCTATGAGATTACATTTCTTTATAATGCAGAAGAAAAGACATCTGATTATCAGGTGCTTTCTGAGCTTGAGGATGATGCACAAAGCGTGCCCATTCTTGTGAAAATGCCTGATGGTGCACAATATGCCAATTCAGGTGTTCCGAGTCTTACCATTAAAGGTCCGGGCGTTAACAGTCTGGTTGAAGCAACGGCATCATATAAGCTTGACGGTGACTGGCAGAGAACCTTTCCGCAGGCACAGTCAAATTCATAATTACAAGGGCGGCATAAGCTGCCCTTAGTTCATTTTCAGGAGGAATAAATATGAGTGAGCTTAAGGTCAAAACAAGCACATATGACATTAAAATCGGAGATAAGACAGTAAAGCTGAGGCTTACTGTTGCTTCGCAGCTTAAACTGAAAAACAGGTTTCATCAGGAAACCATTGATACTATTTTGGAGGCAGCCAATGACCCTGAAAAGCTTCTGGCTGTTTTTCAGGAGGCTCTTAGCTATAAGGACAATGAAAACGGCGACCTGACAGCAGAGGAGCTTTATGACGCTCTTGTGGATAACGGCACAAGGGGACTGAATGCCTTTGCGGCAATACTTTTTGAAATTGCCAATGCATCAGGTATTTTATCTGATGAGCAGAAGGAACAGGTGAAAAGCGGTATTGACCGCTCCTATGGTGCCATTTTTGAGCATATTGAAAAGGGTGCAGCCGAGGCTGCTTTGACAGACAATACACCTGATACACAGGATAATAAGGTCTGTTCCTTTCCAAAACAGTAAATTCCTCTCTTTTGAGGATACAATTTTAGAAGCCAACAGCTATGGTCTGCCCTTTGATATTCTTGTTCATTTTACATATGGTGAGCTTGCTCATTACATTCACTATCACAGAGAGCAGAAACGCAGAGAGCAGCAGGAAAAATCCGTGCTTGCCTACTATCAGGCGGCTTTGACCGCCAAAATGCTTTTCGGCAATCAGGTGGGTGAAATTTTTGAGGAGTTCCCTTATTGGAGTGAGGATGAAATTCTTGATATCAGGGCAGAACAGGCTGTGAGCTATTTTAATCATATTTCATTTGATGAATAGGGGAGGTGAAGATGATTGGAAATAGAGGAACTTGTCACCAGATTCACGGCAGATGTCAGTGATTACCGCAAAGAGGTTGAGAGTATCAAAAGTGAGCTTCATTCTGTGGCAGGTCTTACCGATAAGGTAAAGGAAACCACTAAAAAGGCACTCAGCTCCTCTTCATCAGAAATGCAGCGACTCGGCAGACAGCTTCAGATACTGACTGATAAGCAGAGCAAAAATACACAGTCAGCCATTGAAAGCGGAAAGAAAATCGCTGATTTCAGAGAAAAGTCAAGGCTGCTTGTTACGCAGTTGAATGCACAGCGTGCAGAAATAGATAACTGCCGTCAGGCGCTGAAAAGGCTGAATGTCCAGTATACGGAGCAAAAGAATTTTATAGCCGATTATGATGATGGTGTTGAAGGTATCCGCAGGCAGCGTCAGGAGATGCTTGATTATATCCATAAAATGGACGCTGCAGAAAATTCGGCATATCAGACCGATAAAATTGAGAAATACAGAGCTGAGATAAAGCGTGTTCGTGATGATCTGAAGAATTTTGACAATCAACTGAAAGCTGTGGGTCTAAACCCGAATAATCTTAAGACTGACACATTGAAAAGTCTTGAAAAGCAGATGCGTCTGCTTTCAAATCAGGAGAGGCAGTATAAAGAAGCAGCGGGTAGAACAAATGCTCAGATAAAATCCAATAATCAGAGTATTGCTGTTGAAACAAGCAGATATAATTATCTGCGTTCAAGCCTTGCGGCAAATTCAGCAGGTGTAACAAGACTCAGCAGCAGAATATCAGCGTTAGGCAGAACAAAAGCTGCCGATAAGCTCAAAAACAGATTTAGTGCTGCAATGGGCAGCGTTACTGCAAAGGTGAAAAGCGGCTTTTCAAAAATCAAAAGCACAGCAGGTAGTGCCAGCAAAGCACTGCTTGGTACGGCTAAATCAATTCTCAGAATCGGTGTTGTTTCACCCGGTTTAAAAATATGCAATTCCATGTTCAGCAAATTCAGAGGAATTGTTTCAAGCTGTATAAGCCGAAATGAAGCACTGAACAGTCGTATTGAAGCCTTAAATAATGCCTTTGCCAATGCTCTGGCTCCTGCTGTAAGTATTGTGGTGAGCTTGCTTGAAAAGCTTATGCCTTATGCCATTTCAGTTGCTGATTCCATAGGCAGGCTGTTTTCCTCTCTTGGTGTTTCAAAGTCAATCAATGCCACTGCAAAAGCAGTAAACGGCACAGCCGATGCAACGAAAAACCTGAAAAAAGCACAGGCGGATTTATACGGCTTTGATGAAATTACCAAGGTCAGTGATGATTCAGAGGATGAGGCTCAGAGCAGCGGTACAGCGACTTATAACGGTGATACCGAAATCATTGGCAAAAAGCTTGCTGAGTCCTGCAACAGTATAATCAGCAGCTTGAATGCACTTGACTGGGAGGGTATTCAGAACAGAATTAACAACTGCGTAAGCGGTATAGCAAGTTCGCTGAATAATTTTGTTTATGATTTTGACTGGTATGGTGCAGGCGCTCTTGTCGGCAATGGTGTAAATACGATTTTCGGTGCAATTGATACATTCCTTACTGATTTTGATTTCAAGGCACTTGGAAGCGGATTGGCAGATAATTTAAATGGTATTTTTGCAATGGTTGATTTTTCTAAAATCGGAAAAACACTTTCAGATGCTCTGACAGGCGTATTTAATTTATTGAGCGGATTTTTAGAAACGCTGAATTGGCAGCAGATTGCAAGGGATGCAGAGGACTTTATAAAAGGCATTGACTGGAGCAATATGGCAAGCTCTTTCTTTGAGAGTATCGGTGCTGCAATCGGCGGTCTTTCAGCAATGCTCGGAACCTGGCTTGTGGATGCGGTATCATCTGTCAAGGATTATTTCGGTGACAAAATCAAAGAGAATGGCGGTGATATTGGTGCCGGCATTCTGCAGGGTATATCTGATACCTTTAAATCCATAGGAACCTGGATTAATGAGAATATATTTACGCCGTTTCTGAACGGTTTTAAGAAAGCCTTTGGCATAGCGTCACCGTCAAAGGTGATGAAAACACAGGGTGGCTTCATCACTGACGGATTGCTGGCTGGTATAGGCAATGTATGGTCCAAGGTTAAAAAGCGTTTTGATGATTTCAAAACCAGCCTTTCAAATTTCTTTACAGGCAACGGCGGAATACAGAGCAGAATCAGAGATTTGGGAAGCGGTCTTGTAGCCAAGCTCGGCGAGGGTCTGAGTGGTCTCAGGTCAAAGCTTACAGAGTGCTTCAGAGGTCCGCTTAACGGCGTTATCGGTCTTGTCAATAATATGATTGACCGCATTAACGGCTATCTCAGTATATCTGTAAACGGCACTATGTCAAGTATTCTTGGTGCACTTGGTGTAGGTGTATCAGGCGGACGGTATCAGCTTTTCACGATTCCGAACATACCGCAGCTTGCGACAGGCGGTATTATTGAAAAACCAACCCTTGCAATGGTTGGTGAAAGAGGACGTGAGGCTGTTGTTCCGCTTGAGAATAATACAGGCTGGATTTCAAAGATAGCAGGAATGATTGTGGAATACACAAACGCTCTCGGTAATAACGGCAGCGGAGATATTGTTATTCCGATTCGCATTGGTGATGAAAGAATAATGGTAAAAGCTGACAAAAGAAGTATGAAATCAAACAATAAATTTTCAGAAAACAAGATTACAGTATAAGGAGGAACAATGCCGCTTTATATAGATAATATCCAGATGCCCGAGCCTGCATTAAAGGGTATAACAAGACAATCAAATAAGGTGTGGGACGCAAGCACGGGGCGGTCTGTATCCGCCCTGCTTAACGGCTCAATTGTCGAGGTCAAAAAGAAAGCCACCTTCAAGTTTCCGCCGCTTACAAAAAGCGAGCTTGATAAGCTTGAAGGGGCTGTCAGTGATAAAACTGCTTTTCACAATATAAAATATACCGATACAGACGGCAGTGTGGTTTTGTCAATGACGGTGTATTTCGGTGATTCGTCACACACCGTTTATTCATCAGCAAAAAAGCAAAGGTATTTTACTGATTATACATTTGATGCAATAGAAAGGTAACAGAATTATGATTAAAATATCGGATGAGGTAAGGGCGAAAATACAAAACAGACGTGCAATTACACACGCTAAAATCGTTATTGATGACAGAGTTTTCGGCTATGATGACAGAGATAAAAGCATTGAACCGTATGATGACGGCTCCATTCATAAGCTTGAAATTGAAAGTGACCTTTCAAAGGATGAATTTGCAATCGGAACAGCTTGTATGCAGTGCTGTGATGTTACACTTTATGGTGCGGAAGATTTTGAATTTGAAAATAAGATGCTAAAGGTGTACATAGGCTATGAGCTGAATGAAACGTATACTGTCGGTAACACAGCTTATCCTGAAATAGAATGGCTGCCTATGGGCACCTATTTTGCAAGAGATATTGTTAAAAAAGGAAGCTGGGTTTCCTTTACAGGATATGACCGTATGTACAGGCTTACAGATATGATTTATGTGCCATCTGCTTCGCTTGGCAGCAAGCCTTATGTGCATAATGTGTTCTTAGATATTTTTAAGTTTACAGGCGATTCCTATGATGCAGCTTCATTTGCAGGTATGATGACGGCAGTTGTTGATATGAAACAGCTCTACGGCACAGAAAAGGACGGCAGCACAACAGGCTACTCTGTAAGAGATGCTATGAAATTTTTTTCAGGCAAGGTTGGCGGATGTGTTATTGTTAACAGAAATGATAAATTTGAATTTGTTGAATTTTCCTTTGCAAAAATAAATAGCAGTGATGAAAACGGCGCTTTGACAGAGAGTGAATATCTGATTACGAACAGCGATGTAGCCGACTTTGAAGTGATGGGCGACGGCGTACACGGTATGCGGTATATTGATGCTGCTAATGCAGGCGCTGTAATCAGGTATGACAACGGCAGCAGTCAGTATAAAAACGGAATTGTATTGGACAGCCCGATAATATCAACACAGAACGAGGCTAAGGCTATTCTTAACCGTATAAACAGCATCTACAACAGCCATGGCGGTGTGTTTTATATGACACCCTGCAGTTTTAATCTGATGAACGGTGATGTCAGTCTTGATATCGGCGATATAATTGCATATCAGCCTGACAGCAGCAGTGAAAAGGCTTATATTCCCATTATGCACCTGAAGGTTAATTATACAGGCAAGCCGCAGATTGAAATTACTGCCTATAATCAGACAGAGGTTGAACAGACGAACCGCACAGGTCCGTTAAGCCGCACCTTCACAGCCTTTAAGCGGGCAAGTGATAATCAGTATAAATACCTTGATGAAGCC
>DKYL01000051.1:0-321 GCA_002493325.1 Ruminococcaceae bacterium UBA7101 | reverse complement strand
ACGTGGAGGCAGATTCGTGTGCTTGACAGTATTGAAAATCCCAAAACTGCCATTGTGATAAATAAGAATGGTATAGGCTTTTCACAGGACGGCGGCGAAACGATGTCCTCTGCAGCCATCACCATTGATGGCAAAATTGTTGCCAACAGTATGACAGGCGGTATTCTTCAGGCTGCTCGTGGCTATATCGGAAACTGGATAATTAACGACGAGAAAATATTTCAGAGGGTGCAAAGCGGTGAAACGACTTATGAATTTACGTTGAAAAGTGACGGTACAACAAACCCTAAAAAAAAGGCAGTTTACTGTAATGTTTTTTCT
>DKYL01000090.1:2415-21329 GCA_002493325.1 Ruminococcaceae bacterium UBA7101 | reverse complement strand
GCTCAGCTGGTGGTTATTATTTTATCAAAAGGAGAATTACTATGAAAATCACAAAGGAAACAATCATCAGAACCATGCTGCTTGCAGCAGCGCTTATCAATCTTGTTTTAAATGCAATGGGTAAAAACACATTGCCCTTCACCAATGAGGAAATCAGCGAGGCAATCTCTGTCATATTTGCCGTTGTTACCTCAATTATTGCCTGGTGGAAAAACAACAGCTTCACCTCTGCTGCAATCAGCGGTGACGAGCTGATGCAGTCACTGAAAATCGGTGGTGAGGGCAGTGAGCTGATGTATTACAATCAGAACAATTACAGTAATGTTAAGTATGACAATCCGAATACAAGCAAAATTGAAACAATCAGCTCAAGCGGCTGCGGTGTTGCATCAGCCTGTATTGTTTTCAATACCCTTGCAGGCAAGGAGCTTTATTCAATCAAAGCTATGGCAGAGTTCAGCCTTAAGAACGGTGCAAGGGATAATTCGGGTACCAATATGCTGACACTCCTTAAGGCTCTGTGCCGAGAGAATAAGGCGTTTTCATACAAGACCACAAACAGCATTGACGAGCTGAAAAAGCACCTCAGAAACGGCGGTATGGCGATTGCCAACCAGGGCGACTGCTACAATGTGTTCAGCACTGCAGGACACTACGTTGTGCCCTGGAAAATGAGCGGCAATAACATCAATGTTGTTGACCCTCAGATGTACAGCGGAAAATATAACGCATACAGCAGACCGCAGAGAATTGTATCAAAGACCGATACAGGAGCAATTGTCAGCCCTGCTCAGCTTGACAGAGCCTGCAGTGACCGTAATCCAAGATATTATCTGATTACATACACACTGCCGAAAACAGCACAAAAGCCAATTTACAATGCAGGCAGCAAGTACAAGCTCACAGCAGCAGTCAATGTGTGGACAAAGCCCACAACAACCTCAACAATCAAAAAGGTGAAAGACCTCACAGCCGACGGCAGAAAGCACGCAACAAGCACCGACCCAAACGCAAATGCAGTGCTCAAAGCAGGCACAGTTGTTGATGCAGATGCAGTGTCAACCGACACAGCCGGCAACATCTGGCTTAAAATCCCAAGCGGCTTCATTCCTGTTTATTACAGAGGTAAAAAGAGAGCGAATTGGTATAAGGGTTAAGATGCTAGGGCACTGTGAAAACAAGTTTCCCTGAGGACCATATTGTTTGAATATCGTAAAAGTGCTGTTTTGTCCTCAGTGCATACTGCAGAATTTGGTTAAAAATCTTTTATCTCTGTAAAGTGCTTAATCTTTATAACAAAAAGTCACTATATATAAAACTGTAATAATAAGAAGTGCAAATTCAATATTTTTAGGTAATCAGCTTATATCTTCTATTACCCTTGAAATATCTGCATCAATACATATTGCTTGATGTTCAATTCCTTTTGGACAGACTGCATCACCTTTGTTTATGCAGGCATATACTGCATTTGGATTTTGTGCAGTCATCTGCCAGAATGGGTACTTAATGATAACGGGAGTGTTATATCCAACACCGATTTCAAGATAAAGTATGTTCAAATTTTTATGCCTGCGGATAAAGTCCTTGTAGCTTTCGTTTGCTTTATACCAGCCGTCATCCTGCACAAACTTATCATCACACCTTAAGTTTGTTGTAAGCGTTTTACCGCAATGAGGGCACTTAGGGATTAAAGCACTTGGTATTTTCATATTCTTTTGCTGTTCATACATTGCCTTGATGATTTTCTCATTATCAAAGGTTTCCTGACAGCAGGGCTCACTGCACTGAAAAAGACCGTAATCTCCCTGCGTATAAAATAATCTTTTTTTGTCAAAGCCTGCTCTTTGAAAGCAATGGTCAACATTTGTTGTGATAGCAAAATAATCTTTATTCTTAACCAAATCATAGAGCCTGTTATATAAATCGGACGGAATATCCATATAACGGTTTATATAAATATATCTGCTCCAGTATGCCCAGAATTCTTCCTGTGTCTGATACGGATAAAATCCGCCATAATACATATCATCAAAACCATATTCTGCTTTGAAGTCAGAAAAGTATTTGCTGAATCTTTCACCATTATAGGTAAATCCCGCGGCGGCAGAAAGTCCTGCACCTGCACCGATAACTACTGCATCACAATTATCAAGTGCCTTTTTTAGTTTATCAATCTGAACAGAGTAATTCTCTGTAGATTTTATAGTCTTTATCCTTGAAAACATTGAATATTACCTTTATTTTGCTGTTTGTTTCTGACTTGTATTGTTTTACTGTATCAACTGCGATTTGTGCTGCTTTGTCATTCGGAAAATGGAATTCACCCGTAGATACGCAGCAAAAGGCAATACTGTTTAATTTGTATTCATCAGCCATTTTCAAGCATTCATAATAACAGGAGGCAAGCAGTTGCTTATCCTTTTTTGTAAGAATACCGCTTATAATCGGACCGACTGTATGCACAACATATTTGCTCGGCAGATTATATGCAGATGTTATCTTGGATTTACCTGTTGGCTCTTTATATCCCTGCTTCTGCATAATTTCATTGCACTCCAAACGAAGTCTTACACCTGCAAAGGTGTGAATGCAATTATCAATACAGGTATGGCATGGGCAGAAGCATCCTAAAAGCTGACTGTTTGCGGCATTCACGATTGCATCTGCATCAATCGCAGTAATGTCACCCTGCCACAAATAAATATCATCACGGCAAGGTATTAATTCCTTTATATGCGTTATACCTTTTTGTCTTATTTCCTCTTTCAGATATTCATCTTCAAGTGTCAGGTATTCATCACTGATAGATTCGGGCATACGCACATTGACAAGCGAACGGTACAGATTAAACTGTTTGTCAGCATTATCAGGTATTTCAACCTTGCTGTATCTCGGATTTTCAGCAAGCAGATATTTAATCAGCCATAAAAGTCTTTCATTCTGTGTCATATTAGCCTCTTTTCACTGCTACAGCAGCAATTGTTGGGTGAATTCCTTTTGATATAAAGCCCAAATCATCTGATGAGCTCATCTTAATCACGAGTATATCATTATTTAATGATGAACCTGAAAATATGAGCACAATGCTGTAGCATCAAATAGATGCTACAGCATTATTCAAATATTTTTACTTTATTATTTTCTGACTACGGAAATTCTTTCCTGAATATGATTACCGTTTGTAATTTCATCCACTACTGCAATAGCATAGTCAGCATAGGAAATAATACTTTCGTTCTTTTCGTTAAGTGTGAGTTCTTCACCACCTAAAATGTATTTGCCGGTTTTTTCGCCATCTGCCTGAAAATCACAGGCAGGACTTATAAATGTCCAGTTAATATCATTTCTTGAACGAAGCTCATCAAGTGCCTTGCCTTGTGCTGCGGCAAGCGGCTTGAAGGCATCCGGAAAATCCGGACCATCCATTACCTGAGCGGTGTGTTCAGAATTAATATAAAGACTTCCTGCACCACCGACAATAAGCAAACGAGTTTTGCTGCCTGAAAGTATGTCGCAAAGGTGCTTTAATGAGCTACTGTGCAGCGGAAGGGTGTCTTCTGTCCAAGCACCGAATGCATCAACTACAGCATCAAATTCTTTTAAATCATCTTTTGTTAAATCAAACAAATCTTTTATAATGGACTTTTTGGCAGCTGTTTTGTTTTCATTTCTTGCTACTGCTGTTACATCAATGCCTCTGCTTAATGCTTCTTTTGTTACTAATGTTCCTACCTTGCCATTGGCACAAACTACTGCTAATTTCATTTTCTGTTTCTCCTTTTAAAAATATTGTGTTTTGTTGAGAGTATGTGCACTTATCTCTTGACTGCATTGTACCGCTTGTGGTATCATTTGTAAAGTAAGCACTTTATTGTGCCGTAGTTACCAAAAAGAAACTATTGAACAATTAAAAATCTTATAGGAGATGTTAATATGACTGATGCTGAAGCAAAAAATCTGCCTGCTTGTCCGGTGGAAACAACATTAACTTTAATAGGCAATAAGTGGAAGGTGCTTATCCTTCGTGATTTATTGCCGGGAACAAAGCGATTCGGTGAACTGAAAAAATCCTTAGGCTCTGTAAGTCAGAAGGTTCTCACTGCACAGCTAAGAGATATGGAGGCTGATGGTCTTGTAACAAGAACAGTATATCCCGAAGTTCCGCCAAGAGTGGAATATTCGCTGACAGATTTAGGTATGAGCCTTCAGCCTGTTCTAAATTCGCTGCAGAACTGGGGCGAAAGGTACAAAGCAAGCTTCTGAGGCTTTGCATTTATTTTTTTATCATTTGTTCTCTGTACTGTTTGGGCGTGATTTTATATTTCTTTTTAAAAGCAGATATAAATGCCGATGCTGAGCTGTAACCGCATTTTACTGCACATTCTTCAACGGTTATATTTTTTTCTTCAAGGAGTGTGGCAGCCAGTGCCATTTTTGATTCATATCTAAGCTTTTTGAAGGATGAGCCGTAATAGTCTTTTATTATACGCTCTGCCTGTCTTTGTGATACGCCGATTTGTACAGAAAAATCATTTAAAGTTACATTGCTGCAGTCATCTGAAAAAAGCTGATCAAGAATCCAGGATCGGCTTTCGTTTAAATCAGTGGCTGCAGTTTCTTTTTTTGGATGGGTGTTATCAGGGAAATACAGACGTGCTATTTCGCTGATCAATCTGATTGACAGGGAGGATAATATGTCCTCCTGCCAATGACTGCTTTTTTCCTTTTCTTCAACCATTTGTTTAAACAGGTGTCTTATTTCAGCATTGCTTTTTCCAATCCAGAAGCTTTGTGAGGCAAATCTGCTGACAATATCGTTTTCTTTTTTCAAATCCGAAATCCTGAAATATACACACAGCTCATGCATAGGACTCGTTTTGTCAGGGATTTGCTTGTGCAGCAGGTTAGGACCCGTTATGAACAGTGTGTTTTTTGAAAGGCTGTATCTTTCACTGTCTGTTTCAAGCACACCGCTTCCGTAATCTATGAGGTGAACCTCATAGCTGTTTTTGGTGTGGGAATGCATAGGCACAATTTCACTGAGCGTACCTGAAAATATTTTAAACAGCTGAATTTTATTTTTGTTATAATAAAAAGTTATATCCACAATCTCACATCCTTTCGGCAAATTCATTTTATCAGCTATTTCGTTTTATGGCAATAAAAACTTTATTTAAAACGACATAAAATTTATATTTTTGTCGGATGAATGTCTTTTAATCATAAGAATAAAGCATTATACTAATATTAAATTGATATTAAGAAACGGGGATTCGGTATGAAAAAGAAAAAAATTTATACAGTTGCAACCTCTCACCTTGACACAATATGGTCATGGGATTTTGAAACGACTGTAAGCAAATATATCTATGATACTTTGGTTGATAATTTTGCACTCTTCAAAAAGTATCCGTCATACATATTTTCCTTTGAAGGCTCATACCGCTATGAGCTTATGGAGGAATATTATCCTGAGCTTTTTGAGCAGATGAAGGAATATATTAAGCAGGGCAGATGGCACGTTACAGGCTCAGCCTTTGAAAACGGTGACACGAACTGTCCGTCACCTGAGGCACTTTTCAGAAATATTCTGATAGGCAATTCCTATTTTGATGAAAAGTTCGGAAAAAGGTCCTGTGACATATACCTGCCGGACTGTTTTGGCTTCGGCTGGGCTTTGCCGAGTATTGCACACCACGCGAACTTAAAGGGCTTTACAACGCAGAAGCTTGCCTGGGGCAGTGCATACGGAATACCGTTTGACATCGGCAAGTGGTATGGTGTTGACGGCAATTTTATTTATGCAAGTGTTAACCCCCACGATTATTACTACACCTTAACAAAGCTTCGTGACTGGGATTTTGTTACAGACAAGCTTAAGGAAAATGAAAAGTACGGTCTTGACTGGACCTATATGTTCCACGGTATCGGAGACCGCGGCGGTGCTCCTGAGGAGAAAACCGTTAAGTTTGTTGACGGTGAAATCAAGAAGAATGACAGCAGTGATATTGAGGTAATTGCCGCAAGTGCTGACCAGATTTACCGTGATATTGAAAGTGAGCTGCCGCAGGAGGTTAAGGATAAGCTGCCTGAATGGAAGACAGAGCTTGTTATGCAGAACCACGGTGTAGGCGGCTATACCTCACGTGCTATCGGTAAACGCTGGAACACCAAGTGTCAGGAGCTTGGTGATATGGCTGAGCGTGCAGGTGTTATGGCAAGCTATTTCGGTGCGGCGGATTACAATGAGCCTGTGCTTGAAAAGGCGTGGAAAAGGGCAATTGCTCACCAGTTCCATGATGATACACCGGGTACCTCCGTTCAGCGTGCTTACCGCCGTTCCTGGAATGATTATGCAATGTCAATCAATCAGTTCAAGGGTGAGCTTGAAGGCTCTCTTTCGGCAATGACAGGACTGATGAAATCCGATTTCTGCACCGGTATTCCTGTTATGGTTTCAAACACTGTAGAAGCAAAGCGTGTCAGTGCTGTTAAGCTTGAGCTTAAAGGTATCTCAACACCCTTTGTACGTGTTTATAATGATAAGGGTCGAGAGGTTAAGAGCCAGGTTAATTCCGTTAAAAACGGAATTATGGAGGTTGTGTTTATTGCTGAGGTTGACAGCCTCGGTATGCGTGTTTATGATGTAAGACCAAGCAGTGAGCCCTGCTGTGTAAAGAGTGATATTACTGTTGACGGAAATACAATGTCAAATCAGAAATACGAGGTAAGGCTCAATAAAAACGGAGATATTGCTTCAATAACCGATAAAACCGATAATGACAGAGAACTGCTGTCAAAGCCGATTGTTCTCGGTCTGTTCAACTATACAGGCTCAAAGGACTGGCCTGCCTGGGAAATGAATTATAAGGAGGCAAACAAGGAGCCTGACCGCATACCGCTTGTTTCATCCGTCACTGTTGTTGAAAACGGACCCGCACGTGTTACCATTGAGGTTAAACAAAAGGACGGCAAGAGCGAATTCACAAGCTATATTTCATTAACCGATTGCGGCGAAATTGTTGAGGTATATAATGATTTTGAATGGCAGTCCATGCGAACAATGTGCAAAAACCGCTTTGCACTGACTGCTAAGAATAAGCAGGCGACCTTTGATTTGGGTCTGGGTGCAATTAAGCGTGATAATATGAATGAAAAGCTGTTTGAGGTGCCTGCACAGAAATGGGCAGATATTACGGATAACAGCGGTGAATTCGGTGTGTCTATCCTCAGTGACAGCAAGCATGGCTGGGATAAGTTCAATGACAACACCCTCCGTTTGACTGCAATTCATACTCCTAAAAAGAATTACCGTATTGACTCCATGCAATCCATGATGGATTTAGGTAAGAATATTTATTCATACGCTGTGTTCAGCCATAAGGGTAATGTCGGCTCGGCTACACAGCTGCAGGCTAAAATGTTCACGCAGCCGCTGACTGCTGTTGTGTTTGATAAGCATCAGGGTAAGCTGGGTACAAGCTATTCCTTTGGCGGCGGAAGCAGTGAGGATGTTATTGTAAGAGCAATCAAAATGCCGCATCATAACATTGACAGCGGTGAAATTATTGTTCGTTTCAACGAAGGTGCAAATAAAACTGTTGATAAATATACCTTTACGCTCGGCGAGGGTGTTGAAAGTGCAAGAGAGCTTTATGCAAGCGAGGAATTTTTAGCTGATGCGGTTGTTGAAAACGGCTGTCTTGTAACCAGCTTCAAGCCATATGAGGTTAAAACCTTTGCTCTTCAATTAAAGCAGAGCAGTGTTGATTGCGATAAGAGTTCAAGCTCTCATATTGCTATTGCTTGTGATGTTAAAAATACACATATCCCTGACCGCTTAGTGCCTGAGAAAATTGTTGCAGGCGGTGTAAACTTTAAAATAGATAAAAATGCGCTTATGAGCTGTAACGGACAAACAATAGAGGTTGAGCAGGGCAATAAGCTTAAGCTCCTTTGTGCGTCACTCCATGATGATAAAAAGGCAGGGTTCACAGTGAATGGAAAAGCTGTTGAAAAAACAGTAAATGCCATTGATAAGCCCTATGCACAGTGGGATTTATATGATTTTGAAGAAATGGCGTATGTTAAGTCAGGTCATCTGGGCTATGAGTTCACACACAGTGTTGATGATAACGGCAATACATTATTTGCAAAGGGAATGTATTTCTGGGTAATCACGCTTGACGGCACAGCAGTGCTTCCAAAGGATAAGGATATTGTGATTCTGTCAGCAGCACAGGTTCATTCTGCTAATGCAAGCCTTGTTACTCCCCTTGAAGACAGGGTGGAAAAACGTCCGTTTACATTTGAAATGAGCCTTAAAGAAAAAATTTGGTATCTCCATTCAAAGTGTGTATGGATGCTTAATGACAAGGATAATTTCTTAACACACTGGAATAATGGTAAAAACGGCAGGAGAGTAGAACAAACAAAAAAGAATGTTAAATCAAGAACTTTTGATACGGTAGGTCATTGATATGGAAAATATTTTTGGAAAAGACTGGTCTGATTATAATAATGGCTATCCCCTTGATGACAGTGAGGTTGAGCGTTATATATCCGTAACACCGAGTGAAAATCAGCTCAGGCATCAGTCAAAGCCTTTTTACTGTTTTATTCATTTCGGAATGAATACCGCAACAGCCCGTGAGTGGGGGACTGCACGTGAAACCGTTAAGGATTTTACCATTAAATCCATTAACGCAAGGCAGTGGGTATCCGCCATAAAAAACAGCGGTGCAACAGGTATTATTTTAACCTGCAAGCACCATGACGGCTTCTGTCTTTGGGAAAGTGAGTATACCGATTTTTCTGTGAAGAATACTGATTTCAAGGGCGATATTGTTAAAATGCTCAGTGACGAGTGCCGTAAGCAGGGAATGGATTTCGGTGTTTATCTGTCCCCATGGGATATGCATGACAAGCGCTATGGAACGGATGCATATAATGATTATTTCTGCAATCAGTTAACAGAGCTGCTGTCAAACTATGGCGAAATATTTGAGGTGTGGTTTGACGGTGCAAAGGGCAAGGATGCAGTAGCCTTTGAATATGACTGGGCAAGATATTATGAAATTATCCGCCGTCTGCAGCCAAAAGCAAATATAGCCATCTGCGGTCCCGATATCCGCTGGGTGGGCAACGAGGGCGGAAAGTGCCGAAAGAATGAATATTCAGTCGTTCCTCTCAGTCTGACAAAAAGCGAGACTGTTGAAAAAAATTCGCAGCAAAGTGAGGGGCAGGCGGCTGCTTTGCAGAAATTTGAATCAACCGATGAGGATTTAGGCTCACGTTCAGTATTGAAAAATGCAGGTGCTCTTTGCTGGTATCCTGCCGAGGTTGATGTTTCAATCCGTAAAGGCTGGTTTTATTCCAAAAATGAAAACATAACCGTTAAATCCGCTAAGAAACTGTTTCATATCTATCTTAACTCTGTGGGCAATAACTGCACCCTTTTGCTGAATGTTCCTCCCACTGACAGCGGCGTGATTCATCGTAAGGATGTTAAAGCACTTGCAGGCTTGGGCGAAAAAATAAAAAGCATAACGGCAAATAAAGTGCTTGTTAAAAAGAATGTTAAGCTTACCAAGAAAAACAGCTATGCAGAGTTCTCCTTCAATGGTACAAGAAAGCTCAAATATGTTGTGATTGAAGAGGATACCTCCTTCAGCCAAAGGGTTGAAGCCTTTGACCTTTATCTTAAAAAGCCGAATCATAAATATAAAAAGGTTTATTCAGGTACAATTATAGGTGCAAAGAAAATCATAAAAATTAAAAATAAAAGCTGTATCGGTGCGGCTCTCGTTATACGTCAAAGCCGCAGTAATCCGATAATAAAAGAAATCGGCTTTTATGCGTAATCCACTTTATCAACAAAGCCTTGCAGGTTATTCCTGCAAGGCTTTGTTGATGTTATTTAAAACATTTTTCTTGTCAGCAGACCATAGGGGAGCAATCAAATCCTTTTTTGCTCCGTCGCCTGTTAAACGATGAATTACAATATCCTTTGGTATGATTGCAACACAGGCTTTAACAAGGTCTATGTATTCGTCAAGCTCAAGCACCTTAACATTTCCGCGGTAATATTCATCAGCTAAATCCGTATTTTTGAGTATATGCAGTAGCTGCAGCTTAATGCCGTTTATACCGCTTTTACATACATAATCTACGGTTTCAAGCATATCTGCCTTGCTCTCATTCGGCAGCCCTAAAATTACGTGAACTACAATGTTGATACCGATTGCTTTCAGCTTTTTTACCGCATCATCATATACAGAGAGGGGATAGCCTCGTCTGATATATGCAGCACTTTTTTCGTGGATGGTCTGCAGTCCCAGCTCCACAAAAACAGGCTTGATTTTATTGAGCTCATCAAGCAGAGCAAGAATATCATCACCAAGACAGTCGGGTCTTGTGGCTATGGAAAGTGCAACGATATCCTTGTGCTCTAATGCTTCAAAAAACTTTTTTCTGAGAATTTCAACAGGTGCATAGGTGTTTGTGAATGCCTGAAAATAGGCAATATATTTACCGCTTTTTATTTTGTTTTCAACTCGTTTTTTGCCCTGTTCAATCTGTTCGGTTATGGAGAGCAATCTGCTTTCGGCAAAATCACCGCTGCCGCCCTTGGAGCAGAAAATACATCCCCTTGTGTCAATTGTTCCGTCACGGTTGGGGCAGGTGAAGCCTCCGTCAAGGCTGAGCTTATAGACCTTGCAGCCGAAGGTGTCACGCAGATAGTGATTAAGACTGTAATATTTCATAAAATTCCTCAAGCACCTTTTTGTTACCGCAGACAAAGGAGTCGATTTTATTTGCATCAAGGTTGTTTTTCTCAAAGGTTAACGCATAACCGCCTGCCTCGCTGAGAATGAGATAAGCACCTGCCCAATCCCAAGGGCGCAAAATCATTTCATAATATAAATCTGCTTTGCCGCTTGCAACGTAGCAGATGTCAAGGGCGGCAGAGCCGCCGCGTCTTACCTCAATAGCTTTATAGAAAACCTTTTCAGTCAGCTCAAAGGTTTTGTGTGCAAGCTCGTGCTCATACGGGCAGGTGCCAAACAGTACAAGGCTGTGTGCCAAATCACAGTCAGAGCAGTGAATAGGCTTGCCGTTTAAAAATGCACCCTTGCCTTTTTCTGCATAAAACAGATTGTCAAGGTCAGGGTCAAGCACAACACCGATGATGATTTCTTTGTCCTTAGCAAGTGCCACACTGATTGCACTGTGCTGAAAGCCCTTGATAAAATTAGTCGTTCCGTCAATGGGGTCAATAATAAAGCAGTAGCCGTCTGTCAGCTTTTTGTTATCGTCGCCCTCTTCACCAAGAAATTTGCAGCCCGGTACAACCTTTTCAAGCTCGGTGAACAGAAAATCCTGTATCATTTTGTCGTATTTTGTAACAAGATTAACGGCAGAGCCCTTGTCCTCAATGCCGAGGTCACTGCCTGCACTCTTATAAATCTGCCCTGCCTGTTTTACGATATCTATTATTTTGTTGAGCATATCTATTCTCCTAAAAAAAATTTTTTATTATTATACCACAATATTATAAATAAAAAAACATATATTCTTATTGACTTGAAAAGTTCTGTGGTTTAAAATGAAAACATAAAAGCAAGTGATAGTCGAACAAAACAAGGTTTAGCTTTGCAATTTTCTAAAAAATACTGCGTTAAAAATTCTCGAAATACAATAGTATTTCTGTGATTTTTGCCTTGTCTTTTGAAAAAATTGCTTAAGCTAAACTGCGAAGCACCTACAATAATCAGTTTTTTGTTCATAGCGTCATTTCTTTGACGTAGGTATACTGTCGTATATCAAGACAAAAAATGGCGTAAGGTGCGAAAAACTGATTATTGTAGGCTGTTGGGTTTGATTATCCCTTGCTTAAAATTTAGGAGTGATTCAGTGAAAGTATTTTTGTGCTGTCTTGTCTGCAGATTTGTTCATTTTGTTCTTCAGAAGCTGGGCAGGGGTGCAACAACCTTACCGGGCAGGGTTGCACTTAAGGTTAAAAGAAATGTATTAACGGATTTGTCAAAGGATGTTAAGGTTATTATCGTTACAGGTACTAACGGCAAAACAACCTCCTGCAGAATTATTGAGGAGGGACTCAAGACTGCAGGGAAAACCTATTTTATCAATAAATCGGGTGCGAATCTGATAACAGGCATTACATCATCCTTTATTATGAATTCAACCATTACGGGCAAAAGAAAGTATGAATATGCCATTGTTGAGTGTGATGAAAATGCATTCAGAGAGGTTTCACGCTATATCCGTGCAGATGTTGTGCTTGTTACCAATGTTTTCCGTGATCAGCTTGACAGATATGGTGAGGTTACTCACACCCTCAACGCAATCAAGGAGTCTGTTAAAAATCTCCCGAATGCAGTTGTCTGCCTTGATGCTGACTGCTCACTGACCTATTCCATGAGCAAGGAAATACCGAATAAAATTGTTACCTTTGGTGTAAATGTACCCTTTGACAGCAATGCCAAAGCGCCTGAAATCAGTGATGCCAAATACTGTATTTTCTGCAAGAATGAATATGATTATACTTACCACACATACGGTCATCTCGGCGGTTTTATCTGTTCGCACTGCGGCTACAGCAGACCGAATCCCGATTTTGCAGTGACTTCGGTTGCAGAGCTTAAACAGAATCATTCCGTGGTTGTTGCATCCTTTAACGGCAGTGAATATATCGTTAAGGTCAATATCGGCGGTGCTTATAATGTATATAACGCAATCGGCTGTGCTTCGGCTCTTTCAGCCTTTGGTATTGATGATAAAACCATAATCAAGGCACTTGAAAGCTTTAACGGTGCTTTCGGCAGAATGGAACAGTTTGACTGCGGCGACAACAAGATTAATGTTATTCTTGTTAAAAATCCTGCAGGCTTCAGCCAGACTATGAATTTCTTAAAATCCATTGATGATGATTTCACAATGATTCTGTCACTGAACGATAATGCAGCCGACGGACGTGACATCAGCTGGATATGGGACGTTGACTTTGCCGGCATTTTTGAAAGAGAAAATGTGAAAGAAATTTATGTGGCAGGCAAACGCTGCTATGATATGGCAATCCGTGTTAAGTATGAGGGTGTCGGCAATCGTGAAATCAAGGTGATTGAAAATGAGGATTATGACAGGCTTGTTGACATTGCTTCACAGCAGGGCAGGGATGTTTATATCGTGCCCACATACACCTCAATGATGACCATGCGACCCACTATTGCGAAAAGATTAGGAGGTAAGGACTTTTGGGAATGATGATTAGAATTGC
The DNA here is from genome assembly GCA_002493325.1 of Ruminococcaceae bacterium UBA7101. Lineage (GTDB taxonomy): Bacteria > Bacillota > Clostridia > Oscillospirales > Acutalibacteraceae > Eubacterium_R. The sequence continues at coordinate 8,026 of DKYL01000090.1, read as the reverse complement.
ACACCTCTATCCCGATATGCTTAACCTCTATGGGGACAGGGGTAATATAATTGCTCTGACTGAGCGAATGAAAGCAAGAAATATTGATGTTGTCACAGATCAGATTACAATGGGCAGATCCTTCAATTCCGATGACTACGACATTCTGTTTGTAGGCGGCGGACAGGATTTTGAACAGGATGTTTTGCTCGATGATTTAAAAAAGGGCAAGGATTTAGAAATTAAAAGAGCCATTGAAAATTCAAAGGTGTTTCTTGCAATCTGCGGCGGTTATCAGATGCTGGGCAAATACTATAAAACCTATGACGGCAAAATGCTTGAATATATGGGTGCTCTTGATTTTTACACCGAGGGCAAGGAAGAACGAATGATAGGCAACTATGCTTTTAAAACAAAAGAAGGCATTGAGATTGTGGGCTTTGAAAATCACAGCGGACGTACCTATCTCGGAAAAAATGTTGAGCCTCTCGGCAAAATGATTAAAGGCTATGGCAATAACGGTGAAGACGGTACAGAGGGTGTAAGATATAAAAATACCTTCGGCACATATTCACACGGACCTATCCTGCCGAAAAATGCAAAGTTTGCAGATTTGCTGATTGCAAAGGCACTTGAAAATAAGTACGGCAAAGCAGACCTTGCACCGCTTGATGATACCCTTGAAATCAAAGCACAGCAGCAGGTTATGAAGCTGTATATAAAATAAGAAGTTTTTTAGGAGTTGATATGCTTTCTTTAATTTGCTTTTGGCTTTCAATTATTATAACATGCGTTTGGTTGTTATTTTTATTTACTCCGTTAAATGATGTGGATGTAAAAAATAAAATAGGTAAAACCGAGAGAGAGATAAAAAGGCTTGAATACCGTATCAATAAGGCTAACGCTTGTTCTTTTTTGGTAATGCTTATATTATCGGTCAGCAGTGCAGTTGTTTATGTGAGTAATATCAAAAAAGACTTTTTGAACTCGTTAATTGAACTGATACTTGTATTGCTGATTTTTACAGGCACATTTATCTGTCTGATTATCAGACAGATACTGAAAAAGAACAGCGACAGCAATAATATCATCAAATTTTATAAATGCGTTATTGCATTTACTTCGGTATTTGTTTTGGTATTGGATATTTTAACCTATATTTTGAGCAGACCATTTTAATGAATTTGTTAAATAATTCCGCAAAAAGGCTTGATTTTTCAAGCTTTTTTTGTTATAATGCTAACGCATTCGTGAAAATGAACGCGAATACGCACACAGTTAAGCCGAGCCAAAGGTTATAAATGCGGCTCCTGCCAGGCTTGCTGTGGAGGATTAACCTTAAAGGAGGAAATTATTATGGCAAACGTAGTTTCTATGAAACAACTTTTAGAAGCTGGTGTTCACTTCGGTCACCAGACAAGAAGATGGAACCCTAAAATGGCAGAGTACATCTTCACAGAGCGTAACGGCATCTACATCATCGATCTTCAGAAGACAGTTAAGAAACTTGATGAGGCTTATATGTTCGTTCGTGATTTAGCAGCAGACGGCGGTTCAATCATCTTCGTAGGTACAAAGAAGCAGGCTCAGGATTCTGTTAAGGAAGAGGCTGAGCGTTGTGCAATGCCTTACGTTAACGCAAGATGGCTTGGCGGTATGCTCACAAACTTCAAAACAATCCGCGGCAGAGTTGCTCGTCTTGCTCAGCTTAAGGCTATGAGAGAAGACGGTACTTTCGACCTTCTTCCTAAGAAAGAGGTTGTTGGTCTTGAGCTTGAAATCGAAAAGCTTGAGAAATACCTTGGCGGTATCACAGAGATGAAGAAGATTCCGAATGCAATGTTCATCGTTGACCCACGCAAGGAAAGAATCGCTGTATCAGAGGCTACTAAGCTTGGTCTTCCAATCGTAGCTATTGTTGATACAAACTGTGATCCTGATGAAATTGACTATGTTATCCCTGGTAATGACGATGCTATCCGTGCAGTTAAGCTTATTGCAGGTGCAATGGCAGACGCTGTTATCGAGGGTCGTGACGGTAAAGACACAGCAGAGGAAACTGAAGCAGAGGCTGCAGAAGAAGCTGCTGAATAATCAAATAATAACTCATAGGAGGGTAAAATAATGGCATTTACAGCTCAGGACGTAAAGGCTCTTCGTGAGAAGACCGGCGTTGGTATGATGGAATGTAAAAAGGCTCTTACAGAAGCAGACGGCGATATGGATAAGGCTGTTGACTTCCTTCGTGAGAGAGGTCTTGCTGCCGCTCAGAAAAAGGCAACAAGAATTGCTGCAGAGGGTGTGGTTCTTCCTTACTACGATGCAGAGGCTAAGAAGGGTGTTGTTGTTGAGGTTAACTCAGAAACAGACTTTGTAGCTAAGAATGAAAAGTTTATGGACTTCGTTACTGGCGTAGCAAAGACAATTCTTGCTACAGACCCTGCTGATGTTGAGGCTCTTTGTGCTGCTGAATTCGACGGCACAGGCAGAACTGTTACAGAAACTCTTAATGACCTTGTTCTTGCTATTGGTGAGAATATGAAGGTTCGTCGTTTCGAGAGAATGGACGGTGTTGTTTCAACTTATATTCACGGCGGCGGCTCAGTTGGTGTTATGATTGGCTTTGATGTTGCTGATGAATCAAAGGCTGCTACTGCTGAGTTTGAGGCTATGGGTAAGAATGTTGCAATGCAGATTGCTGCTATGAATCCAAGCTACCTTGATGAGGCTTCAGTTCCTGCTGAGGTTGTTGAGCACGAGCAGGGTATCCTTGCTGCTCAGATGAAGGAAGATCCTAAAATGGCTTCTAAGCCTGAAGCAGTTCTTGCTAAGATTGCTGCAGGTAAAATGGGCAAGTATTACAAAGAAAACTGCCTTGTTGAGCAGGAGTTCGTTCGTGGTGACTTGTTCCAGGGCTCAGTTAAGGGCTATATCGATTCTGTTGCTAAGGAGCTTGGCACAGAGATTAAGGCTACAGGCTTCATCCGTATGATGAAGGGCGACGGTCTTGAGAAGAGAGAAGAAAACTTTGCAGAGGAAATCGCAAAGCAGATTAACGGTTAATGATTAGAGCATCTCGTTTGAGATGCTCTTTTTCTTGTGCTATAACCATTAATGTGATTAAGAAACATTTGACTGGAGAAAAAATGATTGAAGTAAAAAATGGTTACCGTATTTTGTTTATTGGTGACAGTATAACCGATATAAAGTTTAACAGAAAATTTGATTACAAAATACACGGCAGAAAGGTTTATGCTTTGCAGGTTGCAAAACAACTGAAAAAGAAATATAAAAATCTGAAATTCTTTTTCAGAGGAATTGCGTCTAACCGCACATATCACCTTTATGACCGATTAACAAAGGATTGTATAAATCTTAAGCCTGATGTAATCGTTATGCTGATTGGCGTAAATGATGCTTGGGAGCATTATGTCCCCGAACAGTATCCTCCGCTTTTAAGACCTATGAAACCTCATGTCAAAGAAATTTACAGAAGGCTTAACGCAGAGCTTCCCGATGCACAGTTACTTGTTCTGCTGCCGTTTCTTATTGATTCAATGCCTGAAAAAGCACCTTTTCATAAAGTTCTTGATGAATACAGGCAGGTTCTTGCCGACATGGCAATGAAAAATAGTGCAGATATTATTGATTTGCAGGAAGTTTTTAATAAAGCACAAACAGAAATACTGCCTAAAAAACTTGCTGTTGATGGTGTTCACCCAACCAATTTAGGTCATAAAATTATTTCACAGGAGGTACTGAAAGTCTTAAAATAATTAGAAAATATAATGTCGACAGGTGGTTATAACATTAAAGACAATATATAGATGTTTATTTGAATTGGAGGCGTTATGTGCGATATTTGTAAGACGATTGAAAAATCGCTGAATGGTGAGAATCCATATTTTGTGCGTGAATTGAAAACAGGTATTGTTATTCTTGGATGGAATCAGCATTTTTATGGATACACGCTGTTTATATGCAAAAAACACGCGACAGAGCTTTATGAGCTAAAACCTGATTTTCAGGCAGAATATTTAAGAGAAATGGTTCTTGTTGCTAAGGCTGTTTCTAAAGCTTTTTGTGCTGACAAAATGAATTATGAATGTCTTGGCAATGGCGATACGCATTTGCATTTTCACTTGTTTCCGAGAAAAAGCGGTGACTTGGGCAAATACGGAAACAATGGTAAAGGACCTGTATGGTGGCTACCGCAAAACATAATGTGGTGTGATGACAATAAACCGAGCACTGAAGAACTTGCTGAAATGAAAGCAATACTTAATGCAGAACTTGATGTTTTAGTTGGATAATGGAGGAGAATGCTATGAAGAATTATGACGTAATATTATTTGACCTTGATGGTACTTTGACAGATTCATCACCGGGGATTATCAACTCAATTGTCTATGCCTTGAAGAAATATGGTATTTCGGTTGAGGATACAGCCGAACTCAGGAAATTTCTCGGTCCTCCTTTGCACGAATCCTTCAAAGATTTTTATGGCTTTGATGAGAACAAATCTATGGAGGCTGTTGCGTATTATCGCGAGTACTTCAGTACCAAAGGTCTTTTGGAAAATGATGTTTACAAAGGCATTCCCGATTTGCTGCAAAAGCTTAATGATAAAGGCAAAAGGCTTATCCTTGCAACCTCTAAGCCGCAGAAATTTACAGACAGAATTATGGCTCATTTTGACCTTGCAAAGTATTTTGAGTTTATTGCAGGGTCGAATATGGACGGCACACGCTCAAAAAAGGCTGAGGTTATTGCATATGCCTTGCATGAATGTCAGATTACGGATAAATCAAAAGTCGTTATGATAGGTGACAGAGAGCACGATATAATCGGTGCAAAAGCTGTTGGTATTGATTCAGTCGGTGTTGAATACGGATATGGTGATTATAATGAACTCCATAATGCCGGTGCAACCTATATTGTAAAAACAGTTGACGAATTAAAAGTTTGAAAATTCTTTATAAGTGATTTTGAAAAAACTCCTGTGGCAGTTTCCTGTCACAGGAGTTTTTATTTGAATTGTTATATTCGTGTTGTATATTGCAGTTAATTAAGCTTTTTAACGGTCAGCGTTGCGTTGACACCGCTGCCAAGCGTTACACCGACAGCAAGCAATGCAGAAAGCGTCATATCAATTACAGCTCCTGCAGCTAAGTTGATAATAATACTGCCGCTGAACAGAGAACCAACACCTACTGAAAGCACTCTGGATATTGTTGCATCAGGGATGACTGTTCCGTTCTGACGTACAGCAAGTGTTACTGTTGTACCAAGTGCAACTGACAGTGTGGTGGAATAGTTTATTTCATAGGTTCCGGCACTTCCTACAGTAATGCTGTTTGCGGGGGTATAGGTTACAGCATTTGCAGGCATTGTTGAAGCCATAGGGATTACTGTTGTTCCGCCGACAGTAAGGTTTAATGTTTGGGGAGCGGTGCTGTAAATTCCGCCATAAGCTGCTAAACCGTTTGCAGGACCTGTCGGACCTGTAGCGCCGGTGGCACCGGTTAAACCTGTAGGACCTGTTGCACCGACCGGACCGGCAACACCATCTTCACCGGCTGGACCGGTAGCACCTGTTGGACCTGTTGGACCGGTTACACCGGTAGCACCA
>DKYL01000090.1:401-2069 GCA_002493325.1 Ruminococcaceae bacterium UBA7101 | reverse complement strand
AGCACCCGTTGGACCTGTAGGACCAGTTACACCAGTAGCACCAGTTGGTCCAGTAGGACCGGTAACACCGGCAGTACCTGTTGGACCTGTAGCTCCTGTAGGTCCTGTAATGCCGTTAGCGCCTGTTGGACCTGTTGGACCTATTAAACCTGTAGCTCCGTTAGGACCTGTCGGACCTGTAGCACCTGTAGGTCCTGTGATGCCGTTAGCACCTGTATTACCTGTCGGACCTGTCGGACCCGTAGCACCATCGGCACCCGTTGGACCGGTAGGACCTGCTAATCCTGTAGCTCCGTTAGGTCCGGTAGGACCCGTTGGACCGGTAGAACCAGTTGCACCGGTAGCACCTGTTGGTCCAGTTGGACCTGTTGGACCGGTCATACCATTTGCTCCTGTCGGACCTGTAGCACCGGTAGGTCCTGTAATACCGTCAGCACCTGTAGGACCAGTCGGACCGGTGGAACCTGTAACACCATTAGCACCAGTTGCGCCAGTCGGACCTGTCGGACCTGTAGCGCCATCAGCACCTGTATTGCCTCTTGGACCTGTAGGACCTGTAACACCGTTAGCACCTGTAGGACCAGTCGGACCTGTAGGACCTGTAACACCATTTATACCGGTAGCACCGGTTGGACCTGTTGGACCGGTGGGTCCGGTTATACAATGATGACAGCAGCAGATATGACTTACACAGCAATCACTATTTTTTGATGAAAGTGTTCCGTCACTGCCATTATAAATATTTGTATTCAAATGCATCATTTGCACTCCTTTGTAAGATATAGATACAATCTGTATCTATATTAATCTATTCAGATTGAGTCAATTCTGTTAAGTGATTCAAAATATTTCAGGTTATGCAAGTATGCTTTTGATTGAGGTCTGTATTTGCCTGCTTTCAGATTATACTCTTCTGCTTTGGCATATTGCTTTGTTTTATCATAGCATACGCAAAGCTGAATACAGGGCAGATAGCCATAGGCATCCAAATCAATGAATGCGCCTTTTTCTTCCTGCTTGGGAATCGTTAAAGCAAGCTTAAACCAGAATATTGCATTTTCATATTTTTCTGCCTGCATAAATTGATTCCCGATTTGACAACAGATTTCAGCACGGGGTGAAGCATAGATAAAGGAACGGAATAATGCTTTTAATGCATTGTCAGTCTGCGTTGTTTCACTATAGCAGAAGGATAGTATTTTGCAGGCTTCAATATTGTTTTCTATCCAGCCATTACCGTCGTCAAGAAATTCAGACAGCGTTTTTATTGCTTTATTATATTTTTTATGATAATAAAGCTCTCTGCCATAATAGAATACATCTCTCGGCTCCATTGCTTCGCCGTCAGCAATCTGCTGTTCATAAATATCAAGATTTCTTGTGCTGTATTCAGTCTTAACGGAAATGTGATTTACAGATATGTCGCTGTAAATTGTTTTGCCTGTACACGCAATAGCCTCGTGAACTCTGCCTTTCCAGACAGGCTCAGATCTGCGGCGAATAATGCGTTCTCTGTAATAGGAGAAGGTAACATTTCCATTTTCATCAAATGAGGTGTTGTATCTGAGCATTACAACATCTGTGTCTGTTAAATTGTCTTTTAAATCGATGATTTTCTTTTTGTTTTCCTCTGTTACAACATCATCGGCATCAAGCCACATAATATAG
>DKYL01000090.1:0-125 GCA_002493325.1 Ruminococcaceae bacterium UBA7101 | reverse complement strand
GGCATCAAGCCACATAATATAGTCCTTGCTCGCCTTTGAAAAAGAAAAATTGCGTGCTGCGGAAAAGTCATTTATCCACGGAAAGTCATATACAAGATTAGTGTATTTTTCAGCAATTTCTTTTG
>DKYL01000016.1:10817-11137 GCA_002493325.1 Ruminococcaceae bacterium UBA7101 | reverse complement strand
TTTAGTGGTTGAAAAAGATTTCCTTATATTGTAAAATATATTATAGCATTATAAGCATTTTTGATTGGAGAGGGAATTATGGAAAATTTAAAACAATGCACACTTGAGCATGTCACACCCGAAGCGGTTGGTGTTGACAGTAAGGTGATAACTGCTTTTTTAAATGAAATTAATGAGAAAGGCTTGGGGCTTCAGAGCTTTACCGTTGTCTGTCACGATAAGGTTTGTGCTCAGGGCTTTTTTAAGCCATATAATGCTGACAGTCCCCATGTGCTCTATTCTATGAGCAAGTCGGTGACATCAACAGCAATCGGCTTTGC
>DKYL01000016.1:10249-10526 GCA_002493325.1 Ruminococcaceae bacterium UBA7101 | reverse complement strand
GACATCAACAGCAATCGGCTTTGCTATCGATGAAGGCTTAATCAGTCTTAATGACAGAGTTGCTGAGTTTTTCCCTGAATATCCGATGAGCAAGCGTCCGTTTAACAGAATGCTTACGATTCGTATGCTGCTGACTATGCACAGTGACAAGCTGATTACCGTGCTTGATGAAAAGGGTCAAAAGGATTGGATTGCCAACTTTATGGGTGCAACCTTTATTCTGCCGCCTAATACAAAGTTCAATTATATTTCGGAAAATACATTTATGCTTTCCGCC
>DKYL01000016.1:0-9962 GCA_002493325.1 Ruminococcaceae bacterium UBA7101 | reverse complement strand
GAAAATACATTTATGCTTTCCGCCATCATTTCAAAAGTAACGGGTATGAGCGTTGTGGATTATCTTTATCCAAGAATTTTTGAACCGCTGGGAATTGAAAAGCCCTTCTGGGAAACCGATGGCGCCGGCAATAATGCAGGCGGCTGGGGTCTTTATATGAAGAGTGAAGATATTGCCAAGTTCTTTTTACCTTATATTCACGATGGAAAGTGGATTGACGGAACACAGATTGTACCTGAAATCTGGGTTAAAGAGGCTACAAGAAAGCAGGTTAATTCCGTTCGTGACGGATATATTGATAATATGGAGGGCTATGGCTATCAGTTCTGGAAAAATCCGATTGCCAACAGCTCACGTGCTGACGGTTTGTTCGGACAGCGATGCTTTTTATTCCCCGGCTATGACGCACTTGTAGTCCTCAATTGCGGAGAGGCAGAGGATTATAAGGTGATGAAGGTTTTCTGGAAGTATTTCCCGCATTGCTTCGGTTTTGAGGCTCTTCCTGAAAACAAGCAGGCTTATAATGAATTGCTTGAAACCATAGAAAACTGTCATGTTGAGGAGCTGCCTGCTGCTGAAAGAAATACGGAAATGGAGCAGAAAATCTCAGGCAGACTGATTAAATGCAAAACCTCTGAATTTGTTTCGGTTGTTACAATTTCAATAACGCAGATGCTTTATAATAAACCCGGTGAGATAAGCGAGATGAAGCTTACCTTTGAGGAGGATAAGCTGCTGTTTTATTGGAAGGAAAAGGAATACGAAAATACAATCGAGGTTGGTTTGAATGGTGAATACGGAGTGTCGGAAATTACCCTTGGTGATTTGCATTATCATACATATTCAAAGGCTGCATGGCAGGAGGATGGTACGCTCAAGCTGTGGATAAGACCTATTGAAACCGCCCACGTAAGAAAGTTCACCTTTGAGTTCAGAGAGAATGATGTTGTTAAGGTTATCAATGAAATGTCGCCTAAATTTGAGGATCTTGCCATTTACAATATGACCTTCCTCGGCTATCCGATTAAGGGCGAAACAACAGAGGATGTTGTTAAAAATGCAGTTAAGGCTCTGGGTCTGCCCATTATTGAGCCTGATTTCAAGGGTAAATTTGCTGACTGATGAAATTTATAAATGCATACCATTCGCCGCTTGGTAAAATGACAATGGCAAGCGACGGTGAAAAGCTTACAGGCTTGTGGTTTGATGACCAAAAATATTTTGCTTTACACCTGAGCTCTGATGCCGTTTACAGTGATTTGCCTGTTTTTGATAAAACGAAATTATGGCTTGATGCATATTTCAAAGGCGGAAAGCCTGACTTTATACCGCCGATTTATCTTCGGGGTACTGACTTTCAGCGTGAGGTTTGGGATATACTTTTAAAAATTCCTTACGGCAGTGTGATGACCTATGGTGATATTGCAAAGGAAATTGCAGAAAAAAGGGGACTGAGCCGAATGTCTGCACAGGCAGTCGGCGGTGCCGTGGGTCATAACCCCATAAGCATAATTGTACCCTGCCATAGAGTTGTAGGTACAAACGGCAGTCTGACAGGCTATGCAGGCGGACTTGATAAAAAAGAGTATTTGCTAAAATTGGAAAATGCTCGTTTGACAAAATATATATAAACTGTTACAATATTTAAAAGAGGTAATTTTATGACACATTTATTTGTAATGCTTAATACACAGCAGCCTCAGCCTATGCAGCAAGCATGGGTTTGTTCGCGTTGTGTTCATACAGCAGTGTCATAAGGATTTATTTGAACTATAAAAAGACCACTGATGAGCACATCATCAGTGGTCTTTTTATATTGTCAGGAGTGAGAAATTTTATATTATGAACAAGATTAAATATTTTTATAATCACTATAATGTGGAAAGGCTTCATTTTGTAGGTGTAGATATGCTTTCCTATATTTTTGATGACAGATTTGATAAACTGAATGACGTAGAGTTTAAATTATATATTGCGTTTTTAGAAACGATTTGTGAGCGAGAAGATTTGGTTGGATTTTCCATACATATGCTTGATATATTCAGAAAGGGGAATGAATATGATTACGAATAAAAGCATTGATAACGGCAAGGGCTTTGACTGGGGTCTTGCCAGTGAGGATTATGCAAAATACCGAGATGTTTATCCGAGGGAGTTTTATGAAAAGATTGTGGCTTTAGGTCATTGCACGACAGGTCAGAGCGTGCTTGATTTAGGAACGGGAACCGGTGTGCTGCCAAGGAATATGTCAGAATACGGTGCAAAATTTACAGGCACAGATATTTCGGAAAACCAGATTAAATATGCCCGAAAGCTGACGGAAGCCAAAGGTCTTGATATTGATTATATTGTTTCATCGGCAGAAAATCTGAATTTTGCACCGGAAAGCTTTGATGTGGTAACAGCCTGTCAGTGCTTTATGTATTTTGATAAAAAGATTATTCTGCCTAAAATTCATAAATGGTTAAAGTCAAACGGTCATTTTTTAATTCTGTTTATGGCGTGGTTGCCCTTTGAAAGTGAAATTGCTAAAGCGAGTGAAGATTTGGTGCTGAAATATAATCCCGCCTGGACCGGAGGCAGGATGACAAGATATACGCTGAAAGAGCCGGAATGGAGCAGTGAATATTTTACGGTTTCAAATGCAGTTGCTTATGACCTTGATGTGCCGTTTACACGTGAAAGCTGGCACGGCAGAATGAAGGCGTGCAGGGGAATTGATGCATCGCTGTCACAAGATAAAATTTCAGCATTTGAAAAGGAGCACTTATCCTATCTTTTAACTGTTCCCAAACGATTCACAATCAAGCATTATGCAACGATACTTGATTTGAAAAAGAAAAATATATAGTGCTTAATTTTATTGCAATTATCAGACAGATGTGGTATTGTTAAATTGTAAAATAGGATGAACGGAGGCTGATGTTATGGAAGACAGAAAAGCACTGAATATAACAATGTTTATTGTAGGTGCAGTGATTTGCGGTATCGTTACATTTGCTTTAAGCTTTTTTTGGAGATGTATGCACTTGTTGTGGGAGTAGGCGTAACGATTTTGTTTTTTATAGCTTACTACGCAACGGAAATTTTGAAAAAGCTTGATAATATTGAAAAGGAAATAAAAGAGCTTAAAGACAAGTCAAAGGCTGAAGAGCTTGAAAAATAATGGCTGAATCAATAAAACAAACACCGAAGAAACCTTGTGCTTCTTCGGTGTTTCTTGATTTAAAATTGTTGAAATATTGAGAGGGTTAGTTCTTACAATATTGATTAACGGCTTGATTATTCTTCCTCTGTGGGAGCAGTGGGATATTTCAGGTCTGTTTTTGTCCAGTTTTCAATGACCTTTAAAAATGCCTTTGCCTCCTCCTTAGCCTGTGCAAGGTTATGGTCAAGGCAATTGCCGCATTCCTTTGGTGATGCACCGGGCACAACACCCCAGAAATCTGCAATATACTGAAATGCTTCTCTGATCAGATTAATGCTGTAACCGTCGCTGAGGCTTCTTGTTAAAAAGTAAAAGCCTGTTCTGCAGCCCATAGGACCGAAATAGATGATATTGTCACCGAATTCGGTGTTTCTTACATAGGTAGCAAACAGGTGCTCAATGGTATGCATTGCCGCATTTGTCATAACAGTTTCTCTGTTCGGCTCACGCATACGGATGTCATATGTGGTAATATCATCATCAATTCTGCTGATGTAAATTCCTTTTTTCAAAATATTGTGGTCAATCTGAAAGCTTGGTATGGTTTTCATTTTACTTCAACTCCTGTTAAAAATGATAAATTATTTGTGGCTTTATATAAATCTGCCCCGTTGCTGAAATCAGCTATCAGTCTTTTTGCATCAAGCTTTGCGATTTCAAACAAATCCTCAAAGCTTTCATTATGATAGCTGTTATCAAAAGGGGACTGCCAATTGCTGTTGTCTATATTACCATATTTTTTCGCTTTTTCCAAGTCCCTTGGACGAAGCATTGCAGAAAATTTATAATTTTTTGAAAAGGGTGCAATCATGGTTTCCGCAGCATAAAGGAATTTCCTTTTCATACCTGTTGCATCAAAGGTTGCCGCCTGTACACGTTTCATATCCTTTACTGCTGTGGCAGCAGTGGTTTCACTGATTTTTATGCCAAGCACTCTCGGCACAACATATGCGTAAAGCTTTCCGATTTCTGCTAACACTTTTTCGTCCTCACATACAGTGCAGGCCGTGTCAAAGAGTGCAGGCTCGGCAATACCGTAGCGCTTATTGAGCAGATAGGTGTCCATACTGAATTCAACCGTATTGTGTGCAGTGTGCGGATTGGTCAATGGGCTTTTTTCAACTATTTTGTACTGTAAACTGTAAACATAGGGATGGCACAGTCTGTCAAGGGCATAGTGCATTATAAATCCGTGCACATATGATTTGGCAATATCCTTTTGTTTTGATAGTTTATTGCAGTAATCACGCATATTTTCAAGAATATCCGCAGGCTTTGACCTGTGCAGAGCAGAGCCGATTTTTCTTTTGGATTTGCCCGGCATCCAAGGGAAAACCCTGTGAAAAAAGAATATATCAGGTCCTTGTGTTCCGACCATAAGGGCTTCTTCGTTCAAATCAAAGTCGACAGATGTGTAAAGCTGCGGCAGCAGCTCACGTGCGAATATGCAGTGTGTGGAATAGGAAGGCATTAAATCAGTCCTTTAAAATCAGTTGGGAAATCACAGTTAAGCATCATTTCCTTATTGGTAATCGGGTGCGTGAAATAGATTGTTTTGCAGTGCAGAGCCTGCCTGTCGATTAAATCCGTACTGCCGCCGTAAAGCGTATCACCCAGCAGTGGATAGCCGAGATGAGAAAAGTGAACACGAATCTGGTGTGTTCTGCCTGTTTCAAGGTTTAATTTAAGCAGTGTATTACCGTTTTTGTTGCCGACCGCTTCCCAGTGGGTTACAGCTCTTTCACCGTCATCAAAAACACCGCGTTCAATAATGCTTTCGCGGACACGGCGGATAGGCAGGTCAATTGTGCCTTTTCCGTTTAGCTCACCGCTGCATACAGCATAATAATCCTTATGTATTTTACCTGCAAGCTTACAGGCAGCAAGCTCGTTTTTCGCAATGAGAACAAGCCCTGATGTATCACGGTCAAGGCGGTATACGGCACGGAAAGCGGTGTCGCTTTCCATATAGCAGGCAGCCGCATTTGCAAGGCTGTCACCGCGGTGATTTCGGCTTTCGTGAACAGGCATAAATGCAGGCTTGTTCAGTACAAGTATATCCTCATCATTATATACGGCTTGCACATTACTTTCAGTCAGCTTTTCAGGCATTCTGCCCTTATTCTCAATTGTTATTTTAAGGGTATCACCGGTGAATATTCTGTCGATTGTCCGTGCAAATACACCGTTTTTTGTTATTCCGTTTTCGGTATTTTTCAGTTTTGTCAGCAGGGCAGAGGATACACCGAAATCCCTGAGAAAATCGCGTATCTGTCTTCCGCTGTCCTTGTCTGTAATTATAAATTCAATACTTCTCATAATTAAAAAAGCAGTCCTCAGTTTTTCTCCAAGGACTGCTATGCGTTTATATTAGTCTACCTTTACAATCCAGCCCATCTTGTCATCGAGCTTGCCGAACTGCATACCTGTGAGTGTGTCATAAAGCTTTTGGGTTAAATCACCTGTTTTAAAGCCGTTGATTTCAACAGTGTCACCCTCATATGTAAGACTGCCTACAGGACTGATAACAGCCGCTGTACCTGTTCCAAACACTTCTTCAAGCTTGCCTGACTTAGCAGCATCCATAATGAAATCAATTGTAAATCTTTCCTCGTGAACCGTGTAGCCCCAATCCTTGAGGAGTTCAATACAGCTCATTCTTGTAATACCGGGCAGAACAGTGCCTACTGTAGGAGCAGTGTAGATTTCGCCGTCAACCTTGAACATAATGTTCATTGAGCCAACCTCTTCAACATACTTTCTCTCAACACCGTCAAGCCACAGCACCTGTGAGAAGCCCAGCTTATGACCCTTTTCAGATGCAATGATGGATGCTGCGTAGTTACCGCCGCATTTGATGTAGCCTGTGCCGCCGGGAGTAGCACGTACATACTCGTCCTCAACATAAATCTTAACAGGGTTCATACCCTCTTCATAGTAAGCACCTGATGGTGAACAGATGATGATGAATTTATATTCATCTGCTGCCTTAACACCGAGAACAGGCTCGGTGGCGATGGTGAATGGGCGGATATATAAGCTTGTCTCAGGCTCGCTTGGAACCCAGTCCTTTTCAACTGCAACCAATGCTTTGACAGCCTCAACAAAATCCTCAACAGGAATTTCGGGGATGCAAAGTCTGTCATGTGTTGATTTCATTCTCTCACCGTTTTTGTCGGGTCTGAAAAGCTGAACGCTTCCGTCAGGCGTTCTGTAAGCCTTCAAGCCCTCAAAGCATTCCTGTGCGTAGTGGAACACAAGTGCAGACGGGTCAAGTGTAAGGGGCTGATAAGGAACAATTCTTGCGTTGTGCCAGCCTTCACCTGTCTTATAGTCCATAATGAACATATGGTCGGTGAAAATGTGACCGAAGCCCAGCTTGCCCTCCGGCTTAGCCTTTGGTGTTTGTGTTAATTCATACTTGATTTCCATTGTATATTACCTCTTTTGTAATGAATTTGTTTAATAATTGAAAGAAACGATTACCCCGCTGTTTGAAGCGTATAGGGAATTAAGACCGCTTGCTCTTAAAATAATAATGTTGCTTTCCTGATAATTTGTGTTGCTTGCAATTAATTCTTTAATTGCTTTAGCCTTTTCTTCACAGCATACATGGCTGATTATGCAAAGCTTATTGCTTAAATCCGCACCCTCTGTGTCCTTTGCAATAAGATGTGACAGCTTGATAAGTGTGCGCTTTATTGTCAGATCCTTTCCTGCGATTGCGATTTTACCGTTTTCGGCATGTCCGATTAATTTAACTCTTAAGGCTTCAATAACATTTGCAGCCAGATTAAACAATCTTCCGTTGCCTTTCAGAATATCAAAGCTTTCAAGGCAGAAATAAAGTCCGCTGTTATTCGTAATAAAACCTTCAACGGCTTCAACAACCTGGCTAAAGTCTTTGCCTGCGTCAGCAAGCTTTTTAATTTCCATAGCAATGAGTGTTTCAACACCCGATGTTGCAAGAGAATTGAAAACGTGAATGTTCTTGTTATCACCATTTTCATCCTTGTAAAGCGCAACACCCTGAACGGCACTGTTATAGCAGCCGCTGAGATGACTTGTTATTGTGATGATGTATATATCATCAGCTTCACAGCAGCAGGCATCTGCAAAAGCCTGTGGTGAAGGGCATGCCGACTGAGCAAGAACATTGCTGTTAATCATTCTGTTTACAAAGTCATCCTGATTGAAATTTTCATCATCAGGAATGACATAATCACCAATCTGTAGGGTGAGCGGAATAACCTCAAGGTTATCCCAGTTTTTCATATCTGCAGTTAAGTCACAGCAACTGTCAACAACGATTTTATAGCTCATTGGGCACTTACCTTTCAATATATCAGAATTTGTTATTGATTTAAACAATTTATAGATGGATTTATTATACTCTTTTTTTATGATATAGTCAATAAAAAATGCGACGGAAAATTCATTAACCGTCGCATAAATTTATTTTATAATTGACATTGCTTTTTCAATCTGTTTTTCAACGCTGCCTGCGCTCGGACCGCCGGCAACAAGTCTGTCATTTACGCATTTTTCAAGGTTTATTGCTGTATAAACCTCTTTGTCAAATAAGTCACAGATTGCCTTGTATTCTTCAATCGGAAGTGTTTCAAGAGTGAGTCCCTTGTCAATGCAGATTGCAACAAGCTCGCCTGTTGCCTTGTATGCATCACGGAAGGGGAGTCCTTTTGATACAAGATAGTCGGCGCAGTCGGTGGCATTGATAAAGCCCTTTGCCGCTGCATTTCGCATATTCTCCTTAATAACAGTCATGGTGTCAATCATCGGGGTGAAGGCATTAAGGCACATCTTAACAGTGTCAACTGCGTCAAAGACAGCCTCCTTATCCTCCTGCATATCCTTGTTGTAAGCAAGAGCGATACCCTTCATAACTGTTAAAAGTGTTGTCAAATCACCAAAGACCCTGCCGCTCTTGCCGCGAACAAGCTCTGCAATATCCGGATTTTTCTTTTGCGGCATAATGCTTGAGCCTGTTGAAAATGCATCGTCAAGCTCAACAAATTTGAATTCCCAGCTGCACCACATAATGATTTCCTCGCTGAAGCGTGAAAGATGCACCATAATAAGTGATAGTGCTGCTGCCAGCTCAATGCAGAAATCTCTGTCAGAAACACCATCAAGGCTGTTTGCACTTATGTCATCAAAGCCAAGAAGCTCAGCGACCATATTCCTGTCAAGAGGGTAGGTAGTTCCTGCAAGTGCACCACTGCCGAGAGGGCAGACATTCATTCTCCTTTTCACATCCTTGAGCCTGTCAAGATCCCTGCAAAGCATAGCTGCATATGCCATAAGATGATGACCGAAGGTGATAGGCTGTGCCCTTTGAAGGTGCGTGTAGCCCGGCATAATCGTTTCTTTATTTTCATCTGCTTTATTACAGATAACACGGATTAATTCCTTGATTTTATCAGTAATCTCGTCAATCTCATTTTTCAGAACAAGCCTTATGTCCAGTGCAACCTGATCATTTCTTGACCTTGCAGTGTGAAGCCTTTTGCCGGTCTGCCCGAGTCTTGCGGTCAACTCACCCTCAATGAAGGTGTGAATATCCTCAGCCTCCATATCAATATTAAGACTGCCGTTTTTAATATCATTATATATTTCGCTTAAGCACTGAACAATCTTGTTGCTTTCGCTCTGGTCAATAATTCCTGCAGCACCAAGCATAGTTGCGTGGGCAATACTGCCTTGAATATCCTGTGCATACATTCTTGAATCAAACTTGATTGATGAATTAAAATCGTTGGTTTCCTTTGCAAGCTCCTTTTTGAACCTGCCTTTCCATAGCTGTGCCATAAAAATCCCCTTATATAGTAGTAGGGGCGGATACTATCCGCCCGCATAAATGATTCATTATTCTCCTCTTTGCTTGTCAAGCAGAGCCTTAACCTTGATAGAAAGACCAAACAGATTAATAAATCCTGCTGAGTCAGCCTGATTGTAAGCGCCGCCGTCCTCGCCGAAGGAAGCAATATTTTCATCATAAAGTGTGTATGGTGAGGTGATACCTGCGTTGATAATGTTTCCCTTGTAAAGCTTAACCTTAACATCACCTGTAACTGTTTCCTGTGTCTTATCAACAAAGGCTGAAAGTGCCTCACGAAGAGGGGTGAACCATAAGCCATTGTAAACAAGCTCACCGAATTTCTGTGAAACAAGCTTTTTGTAGTGTGATGTTTCACGGTCAAGTGTAATCATTTCAAGAAGTTCGTGAGCCTTGTAAAGGATAGCACCGCCCGGAGTTTCATAAACACCACGGCTCTTCATACCAACAAGTCTGTTCTCAACAATGTCAAGCAGACCGACTCCGTTTGCACCGCCAAGCGCATTAAGCTTTTCAACGATTGCAAGAGCCTTCATTTCCTCGCCGTCAATGGCAGTAGGAACACCCTTTTCAAAATGAATGGTTACATATGTTGGCTTGTCAGGAGCCTGCTCGGGAGCAACACCTAATTCAAGGAAGCCTTCCTTTGCGTACATAGGCTCGTTTGCAGGGTCCTCAAGGTCAAGACCCTCGTGGCTCAGATGCCATACATTCTTATCCTTTGAATAGTTTGTTTCACGGTTTATTTTAAGCGGAATATTGTGTGCCTCGGCATATTCAATTTCCTCCTCACGGGATTTGATATCCCACTCACGCCAAGGGGCGATAATCTCCATTTCGGGAGCGAAAGCCTTAAGTGTCAGCTCAAAACGTACCTGGTCATTGCCCTTGCCTGTG
>DKYL01000049.1:54459-54720 GCA_002493325.1 Ruminococcaceae bacterium UBA7101 | reverse complement strand
TTAGTATAATAACTTTAAGATTTTTAGGAGGATTAATTTATGGCAGCAGATGAAAAAAAAGCAGCGTTAGAAGCCGCTATGAAACAGATACAGAAAAAATTCGGTGCCGGTGCAGTTATGCGCCTTGGTGAAAATGCAAGCCTTAAGGTTGATGCTATATCAACAGGCTCTCTTTCACTTGATATTGCAACAGGTATAGGAGGCTTGCCAAAGGGAAGAATTGTTGAGGTTTACGGTCCTGAATCAAGCGGTAAAACAACA
>DKYL01000049.1:53946-54150 GCA_002493325.1 Ruminococcaceae bacterium UBA7101 | reverse complement strand
CCTGAATCAAGCGGTAAAACAACACTTGCTTTGCACTGTCTTGCAGAGGCACAGAAGGCTGGCGGAGTTGCTGCTTTTGTTGATGCAGAGCATGCTCTTGACCCAATTTATGCCGCTAATCTCGGTGTGAATGTTGACGAGCTTCTTGTTTCACAGCCCGACTATGGTGAGCAGGCGCTTGAAATTACAGAGCAGCTTGTAAGC
>DKYL01000049.1:0-53654 GCA_002493325.1 Ruminococcaceae bacterium UBA7101 | reverse complement strand
GAAATTACAGAGCAGCTTGTAAGCAGCGGTGCTATTGATATTGTTGTTGTTGACTCAGTTGCTGCTCTTGTTCCGAAAAGCGAAATTGAAGGTGATATGGGTGACAATCACGTAGGTCAGCATGCAAGACTTATGTCGCAGGCACTCAGAAAGTTGACAGGTACAGCCAACAAAACAAACTGTATTATTATTTTTATTAACCAGCTCCGTGAAAAAATCGGTGTTATTTATGGTAATCCTGAGGTTACAACAGGTGGTCGTGCACTCAAATTCTATTCATCAATCCGTATTGATGTCAGAAAGGCTGAGCAGCTTAAAAACGGCAGTGAGGTTATAGGTTCAAGAACTAAGGCTAAAATTGTAAAGAATAAGGTTGCACCTCCTTTCAAGTCCGCTGAATTTGATATTATGTATGGTACAGGTATCAGCAAGGAAGGCGAAATTGTTGATATGGCTGTTGAATATGATATTATACATAAAGGCGGCTCATGGTTCTCATATGGTGACAGACGACTTGGTCAGGGCAGAGATAATATCAAGAATTTAATTAAAAATGACCCTGAATTTTCTGCTGAGCTTGAAACTAAAATCAAGGCTAAGCTTGAAGAAATTCAGGCAGAGTCTGCACAGAAATACAGAGCTAAGGCTGCACCTATGGCAAAGACCGAGGATGAAGCCGCAGAAGAAAAGGCTGTAAAAACTACAAGAGCTGCTGCAAGAGCAAAGCTTGATATTGCAGTAGAAGACGACGAAGATTAATGATTATAACACACCAGAGGGGCAGGGGGAACAAAATTCACCTGCTCCTTGATAATGAATATGTAATTACCACTGACGTTAATTTCTGGCTTGATCATTATATTGCTGATGGAACTGATATTGATGAAGAACAGTGGCAGGAATTGGTTGCAGGTATAAATTATAAAAAGGCACTCAACAAATGCGGTGATTTGCTTTCAAGACGGGAGCATTCGGTTAAGGAGCTTAAAACGAAATTGCTCCGTACTGTTGATGAGGTCAGTGCTGACAGAGCAATCAACCGTTATCTTGAGGCTGGCTACCTTGATGATGAGCATTTTTGTGTGAGCCTTGTTGATTATCTTTATAATGTGAAAAAGTATTCAACAAATCACATCAGGCAGGAATGTTATAAGCGTGGTGTATCAGGAGATATAATATCTGCCGTTTTAGAGGAATATGAATTTGATAATGTTGATAATATCATTAAGTTGATTGAGTCAAAATATCTTTCAAAGCTTGAGCAGGAAAACGGAAAGCAAAAGGTCATTGCAGCACTTCAGCGCAAAGGTTTTTCATATTCAGATATTAAATCAGCATTTTACAGGATAGAGGAAGATGAATATTAAAGTAGGTATGATTTCACTGGGCTGCCCTAAAAATCAGGTTGACGGTGAATTAATGCTTGAAAAACTGAATAAAGCCGGCTTTCAGATTGTTGGTGCAATTGAGGATGCAGATATAATGATAATTAATACCTGCGGATTTATTGAGGATGCCAAGCGTGAAGCCATTGAAACAATCCTTGAGGTTGCTGAGTATAAAACAGCAGGACTTATTTCATCTATTATTGTGACAGGTTGTCTTGCCGAAAGGTATCAGGAAGAAATTTTAAAAGAAATTCCTGAGGTGGATTCGGTTATAGGTATCGGAGCTGATGGTGATATAATTAAAATTTGCCAGAAAGCTGCTGTGGGGATTTCTACAAGCTTTTTCCCCGATAAAAAGCTTTTGCCGCTGGAAGGTGACAGAATGCTTTCTACACCTCCTCACTGGGCTTATTTAAAGCTTAGTGACGGCTGTGATAATAAGTGCAGCTATTGTGCGATACCGGGTATCCGCGGCAGCTATATTGAACGTTCTATGGAAAGTATTATTGAAGAAGCCAAGGAGCTTGCTTCAAAAGGTGTCAAAGAGGTAATACTCGTTGCTCAGGATACCACAAAATACGGTATGCAGCTATACGGTGAATATCGTCTTGCGAAGCTGTTAAAGGAACTCGTTAAAATTGATGGCATAGAATGGTTCAGACTGTTTTATTGTTATCCTGACAGGGTTACTGATGAATTGATTGATGTGATAGCTGAAGAAGAAAAGATTTGCTCCTATATAGATATTCCGCTTCAGCACTGCAACAGTGACGTATTAAGGTCTATGAACAGAAACGGCTCGTATGACTCTCTTAAAGAGCTGCTTGCTAAAATGAAATCCAGAATAAAGGGTTTATCCCTAAGGACAACGTTTATGGTTGGCTTTCCCGGAGAGAGTGAGGAGCAGTTTGAGGAGCTTTGCAGGTTTATCAAGGACATAGAATTTGACAGGCTTGGCTGTTTTGCTTTCTCGCCAGAAGAGGATACACCTGCTTTTGATTTTGATAATCAGATTGATGATAAAATCAAGCAGCGACGTGCTGAGGTTTTAATGGATATTCAGTATTCAATAACCGAAAAAGCGAACAAAGCCAAAATAGGTAATGTATATAAAGCTGTGATTGACAGCTTTGAAGACGGAAAATATGTCGGTCGATCTTATCTTGATTCACCTGAAATAGATACAGGAATAATTATTGCATCAAAAAATGAACTCAGCGTCGGTGATTTCATTCAAGTTAGAATT
This sequence comes from Ruminococcaceae bacterium UBA7101, assembly GCA_002493325.1. GTDB lineage: Bacteria > Bacillota > Clostridia > Oscillospirales > Acutalibacteraceae > Eubacterium_R. Next base: position 51,020 of record DKYL01000049.1, on the reverse strand, counting down.
ACCGATTATGACGGCTATGATTTGATAGGGGAGGAAATATGAATTTACCTAACAAAATAACAGTATTCAGATTTTGCTGTATTCCTTTTTTAATGGCTTTTGCCTTTATTGATTTTAAATACCACTGGGTGGCAACACTTCTTGTTTATTTTGTGGCTTGTATGAGTGACAAGGTTGACGGAATTATTGCAAGAAAGCGTGGTCTTATTACCGATTTCGGTAAGCTTATGGATCCGCTTTCCGATAAAAGCCTTGTATTTGCAGCATATTTAATTTTAATAAAAATGGGCTGGCATACGGATATCTGTATTATGCTTATGCTTGCAAGAGAATTTCTTGTTTCAGGAATAAGAATGGCTGCAGCTACAACAGGCGAGGTTATTGCTGCCAACGCTTTTGGAAAATGCAAAACATTTTTGCAGATGTCAACAACAGGTATGGCGTTTTTGCTTCTTGCAATAGGCGAGGGCAGTGCCAATATTGATATGACCACACCCTGGCTTAATATTTACTGCACAGTTGCCTTTTGGATTACAACGGTAGTTGCTGTTTTAAGCGGTCTTATTTATGCAAAAGACGGTTGGCACTTAATTAAAACAAAATAATTGTTGCAAATTTTTCAAAAATAGATATAATAATACTATAAGCTTAAAAGCTATGAGGAAGAGAAGTAACAGAATGAACCATTTTAAGAGAGCAGACTGCTTGCTGAAATGTCTGTATTTGGTTGTCTGTGAAATGCACTTCTGAGCTTCACGGAGGAATAGAGTATTCCGTGGCGGTCTGCCTCGTTATCGGCAAAAGCTATTAACGTAGCTGAGTATAAAATAGAGTGGAACCGCAGTTATTTATTGCCTCTGTCAATGGACAGGGGCATATTTTTTTGGAGGTTTTTATGTTTGAATCTTATAAGGAGGATATAAGGAGCTTTATGGAGCATGACCCTGCTGCACGCAGCCCCATCGAAATCGTTCTTTTGTATCCCGGCTTTAAAGCACTGAGAAGTCACAAAAAAGCAAATTGGTTTTTAAAGCATAATATGCCTTTTATTGCAAGGTTTATAAGCCAGCGTTCAGCACACAGAACAGGTATTGAAATTCACCCCGGTGCTACAATCGGTAAAAGAGTGGTTATTGACCACGGCAGCGGTATTGTGATTGGTGAAACTGCTGAAATCGGTGATGATGTTATGATTTATCAGGGGGTTACTCTTGGCGGTACAGGTAAAGATATAGGTAAGCGTCACCCTACCATTGAAAGCGGTGTAATGATTGGCTCAGGTGCAAAGGTGCTTGGTCCTATCACAATCGGCAGGAACGCAAAGGTTGCTGCGGGTGCGGTTGTTGTTAAGGATGTTGAGCCGAACTGCACGGTAGTCGGTGTGCCCGGTGAGGTTGTGAGAATTGACGGTGAAAGAGTTGATGACCTTGATCAGATTCATATTCCTGACCCTGTAATGAATGCTATTCAGAATAATCAGAAAAAAATTAATGAATTACAAAATGAAATTGAAATTTTAAAGGAGAGTTTAAAATGAAAATTTTTAACACAATGTCAAGAACAAAGGAAGAGTTTGTTCCTGTTGATGAAAATGAGGTAAAGATTTATGCCTGCGGTCCTACCGTTTATAATTTTATTCATATCGGCAATGCAAGACCGCTTTGTGTATTTGACGTTTTAAGACGTTATATGGAATACAGAGGCTATAATGTTAAGTTTGTACAGAATTTTACAGATGTTGATGATAAAATCATCAACAGGGCAAATGAGGAAGGCATTACCTTTGAGGAGGTTTCAGAAAAATATATTAAAGAATTCTGGACAGATGCCCACGGTTTGAATTTTAAGGATGCAACTGTTCATCCGAAGGCAACAGAAAATATTGATGAAATTATTGACATTATCAAGTCCCTTGAGGAGAAGGGCTATGCTTATGCCGTTAATGGTGATGTATATTTCAGAACATTAAAGTTCAAGGAATATGGCAAGCTCAGTCATCAGCCGATTGATGATTTACAGTCAGGTGCAAGAATTGCTGTTGGTGATATCAAAGAAGACCCACTCGATTTTGCTCTCTGGAAAGGTGCTAAGGAGGGTGAGCCTTACTGGGAGTCACCTTGGGGCAAGGGAAGACCCGGCTGGCATATTGAGTGTTCAGCAATGAACAGAAGATATCTGGGTAAAACTATTGATATTCACTGCGGCGGACAGGATTTAATTTTCCCGCACCATGAGAATGAAATTGCACAGAGCGAGTGTGCAAACGGCTGCACCTTCTCAAAATACTGGATGCATAACGGCTATATCAATGTTGATAATGTGAAAATGAGTAAGTCACTGGGCAATTTCAAAACTGTAAGGGAAATTGCAGAGGTTTACGGCTATGAGGTAATTCGCTATTTCCTTATCTCATCACACTACCGTTCACCAATCAACTATAATTTAGAGATTATTGAGCAGTGCAAATCAGCACTTGACAGACTTTATACCTGCCGTGAGAGCCTTGATTTTGCGATTAAAAATGCAAATGATATGGAAGATGATACAGAGCTTGTCAATCTGTTAAACAGTCGCAGAGAGCAGTTTATAACTGCTATGGACGATGACCTCAATACTGCTGACGGTGTTGCTGCAGTATTTGACCTTGTTAAGGATATTAATACAAAAATTCTTGATAAGGCTGTATCTAAGAATGTGTGCGAAACTGCTGCCAAGGTTTTTGACGAGCTTTGTGATGTTTTAGGCATTCTTTATAACAGAAAATCAAATGACCTTGATTCAGAGATTGAGGCACTTATAGCACAGCGTCACGAAGCAAGAGCAAATAAGGATTGGGCAACAGCAGACAAAATCCGTGATGATTTAAAGGCAAGAGGAATTATTCTTAAGGACACACCACAGGGTGTAACCTGGACTATGGAGTAAAGAGCTATGGTAGATAAAAGGAAATTCAAGGACACCGAGGTTTCCCTGCTTGGCTTAGGTGCTATGAGATTACCTTGTAAAACTCCGATTAAAAGGGAAGCCAATCCGCTTATTGATTATAAAAAAGGGCAGGAGCTTGTGGATGCTGCTTATAATAATGGCGTGAATTACTTTGATACCGCTTATATGTATCATGCAGGCAAAAGTGAAAAGTTTATCGGTACAGCACTGAAAAAGTATCCCCGTGACAGCTATTTTCTGGCAGATAAGCTGCCGATATGGATGTGCCCCAAAAAAGCTGATATGGAAAAGGTTTTCAGAAAACAGCTTGAAAGAACAGGTCACGATTATTTTGATTTTTACCTTTTACATTCACTTAATAAAGAGAATTATGAAAAGTGCGAAAAATTCGGTGCTTATGATTTTGTTCTTGAAAAACAAAAAGAGGGTAAAATTAAGAATATCGGTTTTTCCTTTCACGGCACAATAGAGGATTTAAAGAAAATTGTGAGTGAGCACAAGTGGGATTTTGCTCAGATACAAATGAATTACCTTGACTGGAAAAATCAGAATGCTGAGGAGCAGTATCAGATTTTAACGGATGCGGGTATTCCTGTAATTGTTATGGAGCCTGTCCGGGGCGGCAAGCTTGCTGAGGTTTCTCCGGATATTGAAGAAATGTTCAAAAAGGCAAAGCCTGAAAACAGTGCGGCGTCCTGGGCAATTCGATTTGTTGCAAGTCATCCTAATGTTATGACGATACTGAGTGGTATGAACTCTCTTGAGCAGCTTAATGATAATATAAGCACTCTTACTGATTTTGTATCAATGACGGATACAGAGCTGAATATCTGTCAGAATGCGGCGGCTATGATTAATAAGAGTGAAATTATTCCCTGCACAGGCTGTGATTACTGTGCTAACTGCCCGAAGGATATAAAAATAAGCACTGTTTTTGCCGTATATAACAAATTAAAAACAGGGGAGTATACGGAAGAACAGGCAAAATCAGAATATAGTAAAATGGATGCATCTGCGGATGCTTGTATTGGCTGTGGTAAATGTGCATCACATTGCCCCCAGTCAATCACAATACCAGAGCTTATGAAAGATACAATACATAATACTTTTGCATAGGCAATAGACATAAAGAACGGGAATAATCAAGCTTATTCCCGTTCTTTATATTTTGTCGGTGTTGTTCCAAATTCCTTTTTAAATGCTTTAAGAAATACGGAATAATCATTAAAGCCATTCATATAGCAGGCTTCCTTGATACTCATACCACATTTTATGGATTTAGCTGCATTGAGAAGTCTTTTGGATTGTATGTAGGAATATATCGTTGTACCTGTCTGCTCCTTGAATTTATGCATCAGATGGTACCTGCTTATAAAAAACATTTCAGCCAAGCTGTCAATACGCAGCTTTTTATCAAGATTGGAGTTAATATATTTAAGTAATCTGTCTATCTGCTCATCGCTTTTGTATTTCTTTATATCAATATCATTATGCATAATGCTGCGTGTTATAAGAATTAACAGTTGCGTCAGCAGTGCCTCATTATACTCTTTGTAAGCAAAGTCTTTTTCGTTGCTTCGGCATAGCTTTTCTGCCAAGGAAAATAGCTGATTATCAGCACCTTTTATCAGCTTAAAGCCTGTTTTTTCTGCTATTTCAAAGCATTCCAAAAGTCTGATTGCATTAAGGTAGCTGTCATCAATCCATATTACAATTCTGTCATAAAATTCATTTTCGCTGATAATCGGTCTGTGAATGTCACCACGTTTAACAAGCAGTATATCATTAGGCTTTAGTTGATACTCCTTTCCCTCAATATTATATTTTACGTCACCTGATTTAAAGAAAATGATTTTATTAAATTCGTGATAATGAAATTCAAATGTTTCACTGCGTTTATCTCTGATATTAAACACTTTAAAATCGTTTAATAAATAGCCTCTTTTACTGTACTCACCATCAGTAACATAATCAAATCTTTTCATATTTATATGATATAGCACGATTTGCCATTTGTAAAGCACAAATTGATATTATAATTGCAAATATTTTATTATATAATGAACAAGAGGTGATTGGATGAATATAGTAGTTCTTGCAGGGGGAATAAGCCCTGAAAGAGAAGTGTCTTTAGTATCAGGCTCTCAGATAGCAAAAGCAATGATTAATTGCGGTCATAAAGTTTGTTTAATAGACTTGTGTTTTGATATTGATGACATAGAAAATCTTGTTTTTACTGATGATATTGCAGATGTACAAAAGTATACAATAAGTAAAAATGCCCCTGACGGTATTGTAAGTGATAAAGTCATCGGAGAGAATGTAATTGAAGCCTGTCGGATTGCGGATGCCGTATATCTGGCACTGCACGGTGATGTTGGTGAAAATGGTAAATTACAGTCATTATTAACGCTTAATAATATTAAATACACTGGTTCACGATATGATGGCTGCTGTTTGTCAATGAATAAAAATATTTCAAAGCTTATAGCAAAATATAATGGTATAAAAACAGCCGAATGGTGCATGAATGAGTTTAACGGAAAGCTTAATTTTCCTTGTGTTGTCAAGCCTGTTGGCTGCGGCTCAAGTGTAGGTATAACCATTGTACATAATATGCCGGAGCTTTACAAAGCACTGGCTTTTGCCAAAAGATATGACAGCGAAATAATTATTGAAGAGTATATTGTTGGCAGGGAATTTTCAGTGGGGATTCTTGATAATCGTCCGTTGCCGCCCATTGAAATTGAAGTTCAAAGCGGATTTTATGATTATAATAATAAATATCAGGGCAAGACAAAAGAAACCTGCCCTGCAAAGATAAGCAGTGAATTAACAGAAAAACTCCAAAGTACTGCACTGAAAATGCATAATTTATTACATTTAAAATATTATTCACGCATTGATTTTATTGTCAATAAGAAAGGTGAGGTATATTTTCTTGAGGCAAATTCTCTGCCGGGAATGACACCCACAAGTCTTCTGCCGCAGGAGGCTGCGGCTGTCGGAATAGATTATGATACCCTTTGTAACAAAATAATAAATAATGCCTTTTAAGCAAAATAAAAAGCAGAGATTTTTTCTCTGTTTTTTATCATATAATCAGTTGTTGATAAGCTCTTTCATATCGTACATACCTGCATCCTTGCCGCACATATATACTGCTGCATTAACAGCACCGACAGCAAAAATTTCTTTGCTTCTTGCAGAGTGTGAAAGCGTAATGATTTCATCACGACCTGCAAAAATGATTTCGTGCTCGCCGACAATTGTTCCGCCTCTGACAGCATGAAGACCGATTTCATTTTTAGTTCTTTTTTCACGCTTGGAGTGACGGTCATATTCATACTTCATAGGCTGAGGTGTTACCTCACAAATTGCATCTGCAAGCATCAGAGCCGTGCCGCTTGGCGCATCAATTTTCTGGTTATGGTGCTTTTCAACAATTTCAATGTCAAAATCACTGCCCAGAATTTCAGTTGCCTTCTTCGCAAGATTTGCAAGCAGATTAATGCCCATACTCATATTGTAAGTGAAGAAAATAGGGCAGGTCTTTGATGCCTCTGTGATTCTTGCTTTCTGCTCATCATTATAGCCTGTTGTTGCAATAACGAGCGGTGTTTTGGTTGACTCTGAATACGCAAGCAAATCATCAAGAAGCACAGGATTAGAAAAATCAATTACTGCATCTGCAGCTTCTTTAACTTCAGCAATTGATGAGTAGATAGGGAAAACACCGTTATCTGCAGTGTTTAAATCAACACCTGCAACAATTTCACAGTCCTCACGGTTGGCAATAATGCTTTGAAGTACCTTGCCCATTTTTCCGTTTGCGCCTGTAATTATAATTCTTGTCATTTTAAATTCCTCTTAAATTAATTATAAAAGACCGTATTCGTCCATTGTGTTCTTGACGTATTCCTTGTTTTTCTCGTCCATCTCAATAAGCGGAAGTCTTACAGGACCTGCATTAAAGCCGATAAGTGAAACAGCTTCTTTTACAGGAATCGGGTTAACATCAACAAACATTGCCTTAGCAAGCTTCATATATTTATCCATTAACGCCTTACTGCCTTCCTTGTCACCTGCAAGGTATTTTGCAGGAATGTCGTGAGCAGCCTGTGGGCAGATATTTGAAAGTACAGAAATAACACCCTTACCGCCAAGCTCCATTAAATCATAAATCTGATCGTCATTACCGCTCCAGATGTTAAGCTCATCACCGCATAAATCGTGAATAGCTTTAACCTGCTCAAGATTGCCGGATGCTTCCTTGATACCGTTAATTCTTGGCAGCTTTGAAAGCTCTTTGGCAGTTTCGGGATTAATGTTAACACCTGTTCTTGAAGGAACATTATAAAGAATGAGAGGTAAGTCGGTAGCATCGTGAATTGCAGTATAATGAGCAATAAGACCTCTCTGACTTGTTTTATTGTAGTAAGGCGTTACAAGCAGTAACGCATCAGCGCCTGCCTTGCAAGCCTCACGGCTGATTTCGATTGCACAGGCTGTTGAATTTGAGCCTGTACCTGCAATAACAGGAACTCTGCCGTTAACATATTCAACACACCATCTGATAGCCTCATTGTGTTCAACAACCTTTAATGTTGATGATTCACCTGTTGTACCGCAGACAACAATTGCATCAGTGCCGTTTTCAATCTGCCAATCAATGAATTTTCCGAATTCATCATAGTTAACGCTGCCGTCAGCGTTCATAGGTGTAATAATTGCTACGCCTGCACCTGTAAAAATTGGTTCTTTCATAATTATTCTCTCCCTAAGTATTTAATAGTTGATTAGTCCATATAACCTTCTGCAGCAAGAAGCTCGGCAAGAAGAACAGCACCGCCTGCAGCTCCACGGAGTGTATTGTGTGAAAGACAAACAAATTTGTAGTCATACTGTGTATCTTCTCTGAGTCTGCCGATTGAAACAGCCATACCGTTTTCAAGCATTCTTTCTGATTTAATCTGTGGTCTGTCATCCTCAGTAAAGTAATGTAAGAATTTCTTTGGTGCTGACGGAAGATTTAACTCCTGTGCTCTGCCTGAGAAATTATCCCAGATTTCAATCATTTCTTCCTTCGTTGGTTTCTGACCTTCCTCAAATCTTACAAATACTGCGCCAAGGTGACCGTTTGAAACAGGAACACGGATGCACTGTGCAGTGAAATTCGGTTTATCTGCAGATTTAATTACACCGTCCTCGATTGTACCAAGAAGCTTAAGAGGCTCTTTCTCGCTCTTTTCTTCCTCACCGCCGATATAAGGAATAACATTGTCATTCATCTCAGGCCATGTTTCAAAGGTTTTTCCTGCACCTGAGATTGCCTGATATGTGCAAACAAGAACATCCTTAACAGCAAATTTGTCATTAACAGGGAAGAGAGCCGGAACATAAGACTGCAGTGAGCAGTTTGATTTAACTGCAATAAAGCCGCGCTTTGTACCAAGTCTTTTTCTCTGATCCTTGATGATTTCGATATGGTGTGCATTAAGCTCAGGCACTACCATTGGTACATCCGGTGTGAATCTGTGTGCTGAGTTATTTGAAACAACAGGGCACTCATGCTTTGCATATTCCTCTTCAAGTGCTTTGATTTCATCCTTTTTCATATCAACTGCACAGAATACAAAGTCAACCATAGATGTAATCTTTTCAATATCATTTGTTGCATCCATAACAACAATATCTTTCATGGATTCCGGAATTTCAACATCCATACACCATTTTTTTCCAACAGCATCTTTATATGCTTTGCCTGCACTTCTTGAAGAAGCAGCCAGACAAACTACATTAAACCATGGGTGACCGTCAAGCAGGGTAGCAAATCTTTGACCAACCATACCTGTTGCACCGACAATACCTACGTTAAACTTTTTTTCCATAACAAATCTCCTTAAAAAATACCTTGTAAAACAAGTTAATATGCAATATAATAGTTAAGCAGGATTTTCAAATCCATACTTGCAAATATAATACCACTTAATATATATATATGTCAATTATAATTTATGGAGAATATAATGAAAACTTCAGATTTTTACTATAATTTACCTGAGGAGCTGATTGCACAGACTCCCATTGAGCCAAGAAATGCATCAAGATTGATGCTGCTTGATAAAAGAACGGGTAAAATTCAGCATAAAATTTTTAAGGATTTAACAGAATATCTTAATGAGGGTGACTGTTTAATACTAAATAATACAAGAGTAATACCTGCAAGGATTTACGGTGTAAAGAAAGAAACAGGAGCTGTTGTTGAGTTTCTGCTTCTGAAGCAGGTTGAAAATCTTGTTTGGGAATGTTTATGCGGTCCCGGTAAAAAAGCAAGAGTCGGTGCTGAATTTACTTTTGGTGAAGGTCAGCTTGAATGTGAGGTCATTGAAGTAAAGGATGACGGAAACAGATTGGTAAGATTTGTTTGCGAAGACAACATTTACTCTGTTCTTGATGAAATCGGTCAGATGCCTCTGCCGCCTTACATAAAGGAAAAGCTTGAGGATAAGGAAAGATATCAGACGGTTTACAGTGAGAACTTAGGCTCGGCTGCTGCACCTACCGCAGGACTTCATTTTACACCTGAAATGCTTGATGAAATCAAAGCAAAAGGTGTAAAGATAGGCTATGTTACACTGCATGTTGGTCTTGGCACATTCCGACCTGTTAAGGTGGATGATGTCACAAAGCATATTATGCATAAAGAGCACTATATAATGCCAAATGAAACAGCTGACCTTATCAATGAAACACATAAAAACGGAAAGCGTGTTATCTGTGTTGGCACCACAAGCTGCCGCACGGTTGAAAGTGTCGCAACTAAAAACGGCTGTATTTGTGCGGATGAGGATGATACAGGTATTTTTATATACCCAGGGTATAAATTCAAGTGCCTTGATGCACTTATAACGAATTTTCATTTGCCCGAGAGTACACTAATAATGCTGGTTTCCGCCCTTGCAGGTTATGATAATATAATGAATGCTTATAATACTGCAGTTGCTGAAAAATACCGTTTCTTCTCCTTCGGTGATGCGATGTTTATAAGCTGATTCAAAGTGATTTGTTATAAATGAGGTAAAATATGGCAAAATATACATTACTAAAAAAAGAAGGCAAAGCAAGGCGAGGGGAGTTTGAAACCGTTCACGGTACTGTACAGACCCCTGCTTTTATGAACGTAGCGACCTCTGCTGCAATTAAGGGTGGTCTTTCAACTGATGATTTAGAGAAGATTAACTGTCAGGTTACGCTGTGCAACACATATCATTTACACGTTAGACCAAGTGATAAGCTCATTTATGATATGGGCGGACTTCATAAGTTTACCAATTGGGACAGACCGATTCTGACAGACAGCGGCGGTTTTCAGGTGTTCAGCCTTGCGAAGCTGAATAAAATTACAGAGGAAGGTGTAACCTTCAATTCTCATATTGACGGCAGAAAAATATTTATGGGTCCTGAGGAAAGTATGCAGATTCAGTCAAACCTCGGCTCTACAATTGCAATGGCTTTTGATGAATGTGTTGAAAATCCTGCAACATACAAATATGCCAAGGAATCCTGCGAACGTACAACACGCTGGCTCGAACGCTGTAAAATTGAGATGGACAGACTGAACAGTCTGGATACAACCATTAATAAAAATCAGCTCTTGTTCGGCATTAATCAGGGCTGCACATATGACGATTTAAGAATAGAGCATATGAAGCAGATTGCTGCAATGGATTTGGACGGCTATGCAATCGGCGGTCTTGCAGTCGGTGAGCCTAAAGAGGATATGTACAGAATCATTTCTGCAGTTGAGCCGTATACTCCTGAAGATAAGCCGAGATACTTGATGGGTGTCGGCACGCCAGGTAATATCCTCGAGGCTGTCAGCAGAGGAGTTGATTTGTTTGATTGTGTTATGCCGTCAAGAAATGCAAGACACGGTCACCTTTTCACAAAAGAAGGCATTATTAATATCAATAATGCCAAATATGACAGGGACAGCAGACCGATAGACGAAACCTGCAATTGTCCTACCTGTCAAAAGTATTCCCGTGCTTATGTACGTCATTTAATTAAGGCAAACGAAATTCTCGGTATGCGGTTAGCGGTTATGCATAATCTTTATTTCTATAACAATTTAATGACTGAAATACGTGAGAATTTAGACAATAGTACATTTAATGACTACAAAAATGAATATTGTGTAAAACTTGATACAAGAATTTAGAAAACACTTGCAAAGTTTATGAATATCTAATATAATACATATGATTTATTTTAGGAGGAAAAATATATGAATCCAATTTTATTAATGGCAGCAAGCTCCGGTGCAGCCGCAGGTGCTGGTTCAGGTCAGCAGACAACAACAATGATTATTATGATGGTTGTACTTTTTGTTGTTATGTATTTCTTTATGATCAGACCGCAGAAGAAGCGTCAGAAGGAAGAGCAGGAAATGAGAAATTCTCTCGAAATCGGCGATGAAATTGTTACTATCGGCGGTATCGTCGGAAGAGTTGTTACAATCCGTGAAAACGATCTTGTTATTGAAACAGGCTCTGACCGCAACAAAATGAAAATTGAGCGCTGGGCAATCAATACAAACAAGACAAAGGCTGAACAGCATCAGAAGGAAGTTGAGGCTGCACGTGAAGCAGCTAAGGCTAAGAAGGAAAGCAAAAAGGCAAAGAAAGAAGTCGTTGACGAAACAAAGAAAAAGGATTAATCCTTAACTTTTGTAATAAATAAAAACCTCTCCGAATATTTTTTATCGGAGGGGTTTTTATTATGCCTAAAATTTCAGCTACAAATTCAAAGGGACTGTTTTTAACTTATTTTATTAAAATAGCCATCTCAAGCATAGCATCTGTTTTGCTTTTTAACTTGGTATCTTCAGCAATTGTTCTGAAATTGGATCTTGACTTGTCCGCGGCAGGCTATATTTCAATTGCAGTTTGTCTTTTATCCTCAATTATCATATCGTTTGTAAGCATAAGCGGATTTAAAAACAATTTTTTATTACTTTCAGTAATATCGGTTGTACCATTTGCTGTTTTTGTGTTTATCAATTTCTTAGTCAATAAAAGCAATTCAATATATTTTATAATTAAACTTGCATTGATTTTTGTGTCTGCAATTATTATTGCTCTTATAAAATCATCAAGAAAAAGGTGAAGGAATGGATAAAGTAAAAGATAAGCAGAACAGCATTGAAAATATGCTTGCTCCGACAAATAAGAAAGAAAAAAGTACCTTTGATTTCAGTGAAAACAAATTTATTTTTTATTGCGGATTATTTTATGCAGTTGGTCTTTTCATAGGCTCTTATTTTTATAAGCTTGCTCAAAGTGATAAGCTCAATGAGCTTGTTATGATAAAGGACAATAGCTTTGCGAATCTGATGCTGTCCAATTTCTGTGCCTATTTTTCATTGTTTCTGATTACCGCGTTTCTCGGTTTCTGTTTAATAAGTACACCGCTGATTAATATTGTGCCGATTTTTGTAGGTGTTGCCACAGGCATCAGACTTTCCTATTATTTTGTGAACTATGATGCTAAAGGGGTAGGATATTCTCTTATTATGATAGTTCCTTACATAGCGCTGCTTATAACAACAATTGCTTATACTATGAAGGTAAGTGTTGAGTTATCAGCTAAAATAAGAAATCTTGTAAAAGGGGAGAGCAAGGAACCCTTTGAAATAAATCCATATCTAAAAAAATATCTTCTGCTTGCTGTTGCAATTATTGTAGTTTCAGTTATCGACAGCGGATTAACAAAGCTGTTGTTTTCAGTCGTTACCATTTAGCTTTTTCTTTTGACAGTGGATTAGATTCAATTGCTTTTCTTGTGGCGTCGTCAGCTATGTGTGTATATATTTCTGTAGTGCCTAAATTCTCGTGACCGAGTATTTCTTTAAGCAAAAGCAAATCGACATTACCATGCTGATACATAAGTGTTGCTGCTGTATGCCTTAGTTTATGTACTGATAAACCTCTGTCACCAAGTCCTGCTTTGTCAAGATATGAATAAATAATGTGCTGAACTGTTTTAGGGCTTATTCTCTGATTTCTCGAGCTGAGGAACAAGGCTCTGTCTTTAACGCCATCATTCGGTCGCACCTTCATATAAGTAACAATCGCATTTATGCAGGCTTGATTAAGATAAACAACACGTTCTTTATTGCCTTTACCAATAATCGTTAGTGAGCCGTCAGCTTTTATATCGTTGTAATCGATAGAAACCAGCTCGCTCAGACGCATACCGCAGTTTAAAAATAGCGTAACAATAGCATAATCACGCTCTTTATATTTACCGTCAATAACAGACAGTAATTTTTCAGCCTCTTCCAGAGTTAAATACTTAGGAAGAGCTTTTTTTGTTTTAGGTGCATCCAATGATTTCATAGGATTAGTTTCAAGTATGCCGAGATTATCAGTCAGATAACCAAAAAATCGTCTTATTGCGACAACTCTGCGCGCTCTTGTCGTTTCATTGTTGCCTCGCTCATTTTTACAGTATACAATGAATTGATAAGCGTCTGTAAGATTTACTCCCTGTATAAATTGTAAATCGATAGGGGACAAATCAATTTCTTCATCAGGTGTATCCTCACTGCACAATCCTTTAGCTTTAGCAAGAAATCTGAAAAAAGTTCTCAAATCCGATGCATATTCAATAACAGATAATTCGCTGTGATTTTTTATTGCTTCAATATAAGTCAAATATTGCTGAACCAGCTTTGGCAATTGCCCGAATTCTTCTTTGCGCATTTTTATTTTTCCTTTCTTTAATTATATTGTATAATTGAATTAGCAAACTTATCTTTAACGAAATTAATCTGATAGTTTTTATTTGAATGATATCTATATCGTTTCAAATAATCTGAGAGCCTGAAAGAACGCGTTAAAAAGCTGTTTTTATCTCTTTAACTCCCCTCAATTATACAAAATATTAATTTTGTATAATTGTAAATCAAAAATCACGCTATGTCAAGGGGTTTTGACGTTTAAATCAATTATACATAATTTTTCTCCTCTGTTTGTTACATTGAAAAAAGAGCAGAAATTCTGCTCTTTTACTCCTCTACCAATGCGTTGAAGGCATCTCGTATTGTTCTTACCGGAACTATATCCATATTTACTTTAAGCTCTTTTGATAACTGTTTATAATTATGAAATGGTATTATGCAGCGTTTAAAGCCTAAACGCATGGCTTCGCTTACGCGCTGTTCACAATTATTAATTGCTCTGATTTCGCCTGCAAGTCCGACCTCGCCGAAAGCAAGAACATCCTCACCTACTGCTTTGTCTTTAAGTGACGAAACAAGTGCAAGTGCCACAGTTAGGTCTGCTGCAGGTTCATCAAGTTTTAAACCACCTACTACATTAATATATGCATCCATATTATTGAAAAAATAACCTGCTCTTTTTTCAAGCACTGCAAGCAGCATACTCATTCTGTTATAGTCAAAGCCTGTACTCATTCTTCTTGGTGTGCCAAAGCCTGTGGCACATACAAGACCCTGCACTTCTGCAAGAATCGGTCTTGAACCCTCCATAACACAGGCAACACAGGTGCCTGAAGTATTCTTCGGTCTGCCTGAAATCATCATAAGTGATGGATTCAATACTTCCTTAAGACCTTCACCTGTCATTTCAAAAACGCCGATTTCATTTGTTGAGCCAAATCTGTTTTTTGCACCTCTTAAAATTCGGTATGAATAATTTTTCTCACCCTCGAAATACAGAACTGTATCAACAATATGCTCAAGCACCTTAGGTCCTGCAATTGCACCGTCTTTATTAACGTGACCCACAACAAATATAGGAATACCAAGCCCTTTCGCTGTATGCATAAATATATTTGTACATTCCCTTACCTGAGTCACAGAGCCTGCTGATGAGCTGATTTCATCGTATACCATTGTCTGAATGGAATCGACTATAACAATATCAGGCTTTTCTGATTTTATGGAATCTACAATTATGCCAACATCTGTTTGCGGCAAAACAAAAAGCTTGTCCGTTGTTACACCCAGTCTGTTGGCTCTCATTTTTATCTGATTTGCAGATTCTTCACCGCTGACATATAAAATCTTTTTGCTTTTTCCGAGATGTTCACACATCTGAAGCAGTATTGTTGATTTGCCGATACCGGGATCTCCGCTGATTAAAACAAGACTGCCGAGAACGATTCCTCCACCAAGCACCCTGTCAAATTCTTTTATGCCTGTTGACATTCTTTTTTCAACATCCTCAGTAATTTCACCCAGTGCCATCACCTGATTCACAGAGCTTATATTAGCTGCGTTTCTGCTGATGGAGGCAGTTGACGGAAGCTCTTCGTTCAAAGTGTTCCATTCGCCGCAGCCCGGGCATTTTCCATACCATTTTGGTGATTCATACCCGCATTCGCTGCAGATATAAACTGATTTTATTTTAGTCATTTATAACTCCTTAGACAGATAATTGCCGTAACCAAGCATTATTGAATATGCCATTTTGTTCTGGTAATTATCATCCTGTAATTTTTTATTTTCCTCATTATTGCTCATAAAGCCGCATTCAACCATAACGGAGGGTACCTTTGCTTTATAGAGAAGATAATAGCTGCTGTCGGATTTTTTGTTTTCTCTTCTGTTATTTTTCTGCAGATTATCCTTTGAAATTGTTAGTATACTGTCGGCAAGCTCTTTGCTGAGATTATCGTTAGGTGAATACCATATCTGTATTCCCCATTCCTTCTCAATCTCAAAGTGATTTTGGTGAATTGAAATCAGGGTTGCTTTGCTGACACTGTTAATATAATCCATGCGATTATAAAGGTCTGACCTTGATTTATCGTCACCCTCATTATAAACCTGATAATCCCCTGCCCTGATTAATTTAGCAGACAGACCGCTTACCCCTGCAAAATCATATAGTTTTTTAGCAATTGCAAGGTTAATTTCTTTTTCATTTGTGCCGTCAACTCCGATTGTACCGGCATCAATACCACCATGACCTGCATCAATAACAAGACAGGATTTATTATAAGCTATTGATGTGTTGGCAAGCTCTGTTTTTTTATGTAAATTATTGATTCCTAATGAAATTGCCAATGTAAGTGAAAGGGCAATAATAACAGCTATTATTTTTTTCATAAAATTCACCAATAACTATTATGTATAATTATATCTTATTATGATTAAAGTATCAAGGCAATATTGCATTTTCTGCTGTTAAGGGATATAATTGATGCATAACAATAAAAAGGATTGAATTTTATGAAAATTGTTAATTTGGACGGATTTACTACAAACCCCGGTGATTTAAGCTGGGAGGGTATTGAAAGACTCGGAGATTATACTGTTTATGAGAGAACTTCACCTGATGAGATTATCAAACGAGCAAAGGGTGCAGAAATTCTTATTGTTAATAAAACGATTATTGACCGTGATATTCTTGCTGCACTTTCACCTGAGCTGAAATATATAGGCTTGCAGTCAACAGGCTATAATGTTGTTGACTGTGAATATGCAAGACAGCTTGGTATCACAGTATGTAATATTCCGGCATATTCAACTAATGCTGTTGCGCAGCTTGTGTTTGCATTTATTTTGCAGATTACGAACGAGGTTACATTGCACTCAGATGCTGTTAAGAATGGTGAATGGTGCACTTGTCCTGATTTTTGCTTTTGGAAAAAGCCTTTGACAGAGCTTGACGGAAAAACAATCGGTATAGTCGGATTTGGTTCAATCGGTCAGCGTGTTGCATCAATTGCCGCGGCTTTTGGAATGAGGGTGCTTGCCTATAATCCACGACCAAAGGATAAGGGAGAAATAAATGTAAGCTTTGTTAGTATGGATGAGCTGCTTAGTCAAAGTGATTTTGTAACCTGTCATTGTCCGCTTACACCTGAAACGGAGGGACTGATTAACAAAGAAAATATTTCTAAGATGAAAAAATCTGCAATTTTAATTAACACATCACGAGGTCCTGTTGTTGATGAACAGGCTCTTGCAGATGCACTGAACAATGACGAATTACAGGCTGCAGGGCTTGATGTATTAAAAGTTGAGCCTGCAAGCAGGAACAATCCCCTGCTCACTGCTAAAAACTGTTATATTACCCCCCACATTGCCTGGGCAGCTAAGGAAACACGTGCAAGGCTTTTAAAAATTCTTGAGGATAACATTGTTGCTTATCTGAATGGCAATCCTCAGAATGTTGTTAATTGACAATAGCTAAGGAACAGCTTTTAATGGCTGTTCCTTAATTCTTTTACTGCAGGGTTTTCAATTATACTGCCGTCTTCCGCAAAGCGTGAGCCGTGGCAGGGGCAGTCCCATGTGTGTTCTTCCTTATTCCATTTAAGCGCACAGCCCAGATGTGTACATCGGTGATTTGATACTGTACACAGATTTTTGACTGCCTCAAACGAATTGATTAAGAGCTGGGGTCTTATCATAGTTCTTGAGGGTGAAAAAATTTCTGAAAATTCATTTTCCCTGTTCAGCAGCAGGTCAGTTAACAGCTTTGCTGCAACCATTGACGATGTCATTCCCCATTTGTTAAAGCCTGTTGCGACATAAAGATTGTGTGTTAATTTTGAATATTTGCCGATATAGGGTATCCCATCGAGAGTCATACAATCCTGTGTTGCCCACTCAAACCGAATCTTTGACTGCGGATAGTTAACTGAAGCAAATTTTTTCAGATTGTCAAAGCAGCAGCTTCCGTCGGTTCTTCTGCCATAGCCGCCTAAAAGCAGATAGTCACCATAATTTCTGAATGACATACCGCCCTCAGCTTCATCCACATACATTCCGTTTACATCCTCACCATTATCAAGTCCAATAACAAAAGAACGTGATTGGTACATTTTAAAAAAGTAAGTACCATGAGTATTGATAAAGGGAAAATGTGTTGCAACAACAATATTGTCTGCTGTAATTCTGCCGCCGTTTGTTAGTGCAACATTATTTTCAATTGCATAGACCTTTGTGTTTTCATAAATCTTTAAATCTCTTGAAAGCTGTGACAGAAGCTTGAGAGGGTTGAATTGTGCCTGCTTTTCAAAGCGCACTGCACCGACAGTCTTTATCGGCAGTGAAACGGTATTTACGTAATCTGCTATAAATCCGATACGCTCCAATGTATGCATTTCTTTTTCAAGCTTATCGGAATCGTCAACTGAATAAACGTAATTGTTTTTATCCTCAAAGTCGCATTTGAATTTTTCCGCCAGTTCTCTGTAACGATTAACGGCACTTTGATTTGCATTGAGATATTGCCTTGCAAAATCAAGATTAAATTCTTTTTCTATTTTATTATAAATAAGTCCGTGCTGTGATGTGATTTTTGCTGTTGTGCAGGAGGTAACAGCATTACATACTCTCCCCTGCTCTACTAAAATATAATTTACATTTTGCTTTTTCAGCTCATAAGCTAAAAGCAGTCCTGTAATTCCACCGCCGATGATGAGGACATCTGTTTTCTTATCGTCAAGAAGTGAGGGAAATTTATTAAATTCTGTACCGCTTTGCCAGATTGATTTCATATTATCACCAATTATATTCTTTTCATATTGACAATTGTTATTCTGACAAAATATTTTTAATTAATTTTGTTATATATCTTGACAATATTTAAAAAATCTATTATTATATTTAAGCAATGCTGGTGTGGCGAAATCGGCAGACGCAAGGGACTTAAAATCCCTCGGTAGAAATACCGTACCGGTTCAAGTCCGGTCACCAGCACCAAAAACAGCAAACATACTTTATGTGTGTTTGCTGTTTTTTTGAACAAGTATTTGATTTAATTATAAAATTTTATAATTGACTTTTACATTAATATTAGTTATAATATCAATGTTATTTGCCGGCGTGATGGAATTGGCAGACGTGCTGGACTCAAAATCCAGTCCTGGCAACAGGGTGCGGGTTCGACCCCCGCCGCCGGCACCATAAAGGACAGACTTACTCAAGTCTGTCCTTTATTTCTTCATAAATTTCTATAATTTTGAATTTTGGTGTATAGCCTGATGTGACAAGCTTCATTTCATCATCGGTTAAGTATTCGCTCATAGCTTCACTGCAGGAATTAAGGCACACAGACGGGAATACAATACACCACCAGTTATGCCCCTTCCCCTCGCCTATTGTTATTTTTATTGAATTATAGACACCTGCAGGGAGCGTGAAATCATCGTATACTCTTGTTTTGAAAAACTCTTTTTCAACAGTAACAAAAGCTGTTTTGCCGTAATCCATTAAATATTTATTGCAGATATTTTCAATCTGTGTTTTATTATTTTGAGCAATTGCAATATTTTCTTCAATCGTTTTGCCGCAAAACAGCTCCTTGGTATTATCTAAAAAATAATTCTTCAGACCGAGTTTTATATTCTGATCTTCGGCTGAATCGGAATTTGCAAGGATATGAAGTCTTAATACTTTATCAGATATGCTTTCTGCCGATGTGATGTCAGGTGCTGTAAATGCTGCTGCTATAACAAGAAATATAAAAACGGGAACAAACACCTTAAATGTTTTCATAAAAAAACCTGCCTTTCAAATGAATGATTGGCAGGTTTTTCCGTTTATATTCAATTTTTTATACTTTTGCAAATTTTTCACCGATTATATTCAGTGTGTATTTACCGTTGCTCTGCTCTGTGAGTGTTTTACTCAAATTGTCAACAAGACTTTCCTTAAGAGAAAATTCAATGTTGACTTTATCAGCAAATTCACTGTTTTCGATATTAGCACCAAAGTCAGCAAGCATAATATTCATCCGGTCATAAAAGCTGTAATCAACAGATACAGTGATTATTTTGCAGGGTGCCATTGTAATGATATGCCCTGCATCAACAGCTATTTTTGAGCCATGGGAGTATGCTCTGATAAGTCCGCCTGCTCCAAGTAGAGTGCCGCCGAAATATCTGGTTACAACAACACAGACATCAACAAGTCCCTCTTTTAAAAGAACATCAAGAACGGGAACACCTGCCGTTCCGCTGGGCTCACCGTCATCACTGGAGCGCTGAATGTTATTTTCTTTTAAAACATAGGCTGACACATTATGCGTGGCATCCCAGTGCTTTGATTTGATTGAATTAATGAATTCGACTGCCTCTGCCTGCGTTTTAACAGGCTTGACGTAACCGATAAAGCGTGACTTTTTTTCTGTAAATTCGTCACTGCTTTCAAATTCAACGGTTTTGTATTCTTTCATATATATCACCATAAAAAAACAAGGCAACGGTAATTACCATTGCCATTGATTTTCAGATTAGCCCTTACGTGCATATCTCTTGTTGAATCTATCAACTCGTCCACCTGTATCAACAAGCTTCTGCTTACCAGTGAAGAATGGATGACATTTTGAGCAGATATCAACCTTTAATTCGCTCTTAGTACTTTTTGTTTCAAAAGTATTACCACAAGCACACTTAACAGTGCATGTATCGTAGTTTGGATGAATTCCGTCTTTCATTTACTTTCACCTCTTTACAAGTAATGTCATTATGCTTTGATATATTACCATAAGCCGATTAAAAATGCAAGCATTTTTTTAAATTATTTATAATAACAGCATTTTCCTAACTTAAATGAATAGAGCATAGCGGCTTTAACCGGTTTTCTAAGTGTTTTGGAAATAGCTGATTTATAAAACAAAATCTGTCTTTTGTATCTGTCAAGCAGCTCATTCTCATCAGATACATTATCTGTTTTATAGTCAATCAATATGAGTTTGTTATTTTTTTCTATCACACAGTCGGCAATACCCTGAATGAGCACCTTTTCATCAGAATCAATACCATAAATTTCTTTTACGGGAACAAAGGAGGTTACCTTGATTTCCCGATAAACTTTATCGGAACTGAATATCTGTGCAGCAAGCTCGCTGTTAAAAAATCTGTCAAGCATATTTCTGTCAAGGCTGTCAGCCTGCTCTTTTGTGATATGACCGAGGGTAACAATTCTGCTGATTTCACCTTCCAAATCATCAAATGCATTTTCATAGCTGCAAAACTGCATAAAGGTATGCATTGCAGTACCACGCTGTGCAGGTGTCAAACCACCCTTATTAAGAAATGAAGGTCTTGAAGATGTCAGATATTCAAAGCCTTTTTCCATATCATCAAGAGATGAGGCAGTCAGCTTTGCACTGAGTGCAGATAAATTCATTTTATCATACTGATAGGAAAGCTTTTTTTCAATTTCATTTACAATATCATTATCAGCCTCCACAAAGGATATGGTTAAATCATTTTCCGCTATCTCAATTTCGTCTGATATTTCAATATCAAAACGAAAATCACTGCTTATTGTTTTGATGTCAAATGGTGAAAAATCCCGAAGTGACTTGCTGTCCCTGTGCATAAGTGCACACAATAAAAGAAAATCACCGTCACTGTTGATTTTTTTGCAGATATACGGACTGACTCCACTTTTGTTGATATAGGATGACAGCTTTTTGATTTTGCTTTCAAGATTATCAACAGTTACGAATGAAATGAACTGCTCCTTTGCTCTTGTCATTGCAACATAGAGCACTCGGAGATTTTCACTCATAAGCTCTGTGGCGTTTTTATTTTTTATTACTGTATACGGCAAGGAATTGTATTGATACATTTCCTCTTCATTATGACATTTCAAACCGACACCGAGAGTTGTATTCAGCAGCAGTTTATCGCTCAGATCCTGCTTATTATACTGCTTTGTTGTGCCTGCAAAAATGCATATTGGAAATTCAAGACCCTTTGAATGGTGAACCGACATAATCGTTACTGCATTGCCTGCGGCACTAAGTGAAGCTGAGTCAATCCCTTTATCGGATGCGGCAATTTTATCAATATATCTGATAAAGGCAGTCAATCCTACATTAACACCACTGTCAAACTTTTCGGCGAAGGCTATAAGCCGTAACACATTCTGGTACCTGAGCTCACCATTACCCATAGCGTTGAAATAGCCGATAAGTCCCTTATCTTCAATAAGATAACGGATAAAGCCGGCAACAGACATGGAAACGCTGATTTTTTTCAGTTCTTTAATATTGCTTATAAAATCTTTTGCCTTTGCATTGTCCGAAGAATGAACACAGTTGTAAAGTGAACCGTTGCGGTTATCTATTCTGAGTTGTGCCATTTCATCCTCAGTAAAGCCATAGATTGGTGACAGCATTACTGCAAGAAGCGGTATATCCTGCATGGGATTATCAATTACTCTTATGAGTGACAGCAGAATCCTTATTTCATTGTTTTCAAACAGATTTGTTGAATTATCACATAGAACAGGAATACCGAAATCTGACAGCACCTGTGCGTATGTGTCAATGTGTCCTTTCAACTTTCGCATTAAAATGGCAAAGTCCCCGTAATTGACAGGTCTGTAATTGCCTCCGTCTTTTATAAGCTCACCGCTGTTTACCTTTTTAATAATCGTTTTTGCAATATAGGCAGCCTCAAGCTTATCATATTCTTCGCCCTTAACACCGGTAAGGATTTTCAGCTGTGCAGAGGGTACGCTGCTTTCACTGTAATCAGCACCGTAATTTAAAAATTCGTCACTGTTATAATCAAGCTCACCAAGCTTTTCAGTCATCAGGTTTGAAAAAACAAAGTTAACATAGCTGCAGATTTCATCCCTGCTTCTGAAATTCTTATCTAAAATAATTTTAGCGTTATTGCTTTCGCTGTCAGCAGAGTAATAATCGTAGCTTTTCTTTTTAGCATTGAAGATATGCGGCATTGCAAGCCTGAAACGGTAAATGCTCTGCTTTATATCCCCTACCGTAAAAAGGTTGCTGCCGTTTGATAAGTATGTAAACAGCAAGTCCTGTGCTTCGTTGGTATCCTGATACTCATCAACAAGTATTTCATAATAATTTTCGGACAGCTCACGGGCAAGGTCCGTACGGATAATATTATCATTTTCATCAAGCTTAAATAAAAGTGTGATTGCAAAATGCTCTATATCTGAGAAGGAATATGAGTTAAGCTCTCTTTTTTCCTCCATAAGCCTTTTATCAACCTCTCTGACAAGCTTTATCAGGCTCTGCATACGGATATAAAGTGCTTTTGTGTCGTTTTGGTAATCGTCTTCATCTGCGACCAAAAAGCCCTCAATATCCTTTGTGAGGATTGATTTATAAATATCTCTGTTAGCCTTTATCTTTTCACTTACCGCTTTATCAATTTTAGTTGATGACGGCATTCTTTTGAAGGATGGCTTTCTTTCTCTGATTAAGTCAGACCATCTATAGGAATTTTCTTTAATTCTTTCAATTTCCTGAATATCATCGTTTATTACTTCACTGAATTTGATATTCAGCTTTTCGTCTTCAAAATCAATCAGTGACAGATTTTCTTTGGCGAGGACCAGCGCATAGGATGACAGATAATCAATTTCATTTTTAATATATGCAAACCATACACTGTCGGCAAGAGGTATATCGGGACTGTAAAGTTCTGCAGACTTTTCAAGCCATTTATATGGAAACGGCTGTGCATAAATAAAGCGCAGTAATCGTTTGACAGCACTTACAACAGGCTTTTCATTACCCGGTGAGGTAAACATTTCAAACAAAGAAATAAAATCAGTATTGTTTTCCTCAAAGCATTGGTCAAGGATTTCACCTATTACATTATCCTCAAGTAGCTGCAGCTCACTTTCATCAAAGGTGGAAAAATCCTGATTGATGGACAATTCATAAAAATGCTCTTTAACAAGACTTGTGCAGAACGCATCAATGGTTGAGATTTTTGCATTCGGCAGTAGAGAAAGCTGGTGCTTGTAAAAGCTGTCCCGGGGATTCGCTCTTATTAGATCATTAAGTGATTTTGAAATTCTGTAACGCATTTCAGCAGCGGCGGCATTTGTAAATGTGACAATCAGCAGACGGTCAATATCCACCGGATTTGATTTGTCGGTAATAAGTCTTATTACCCTCTCAACAAGTACTGCTGTTTTGCCTGAGCCGGCAGCGGCACTTACAAGAATATTTTTATTTCTGGCAGTTATAGCATTACTCTGCCCTGCTGTCCACTGTGGCATTTTCACCGTACTCCTTAGCTAAAATTTCCAAAACCTCATTATCACTTATGTCATCAAGTGTTCTGTTATCAATCGTTTTTTTATTTGCACACACGTCCTTATAATCGCAGTATTCACAGGTGTTTTTGTGCTGCTTATCCTTAACGGGATTTTGATTTACTCTGCCGAGATGCAGCTCCATACCCATTTGTGCAACGTGCTCATTTACCTTTTTATGTATATAACCAAGCTGTTCAAGGCGTGCAAGCTTGCCAGTAAGCTCACCGTCTTTTTTAGCCTTGACAGGTATATATTTTCCCATTAATTCGTGATCCATTGCTCTTGCAATTTCTCCGTCTTCCGTATCCAGAACAATGCCCTTCATTTTAAAAGAAGCATTTTCTTCACTTTTAACTGCACCTTCAGCTGCAAGGCGTGAATCAAAGTTAAATATATTTCTTGCGGCGTGCATATAAAGCACACCTGCAGGAATTCCCGTAAGCTCTGCGTTTTTATCCGCACAAAGTGAGAACAGATAAATGAACATCTGAAGATTCAAGCCGTGCATAATGTCAGAATAATTAAAGGTTTTATTACCTGACTTATAGTCAACGACTCTGACATAGCGTTCACCGTTATGCTCATATGTATCAACCCTGTCAATTGAGCCTCTTATCTGTATGGTACCGCCGTCATCAAGCATTAACTGCTCAGGCTTAACCTGACCGTCCCTGTCAATATCCAGCTCAAAAGCATTTGCTTCAAAATCACTGTGAGCAAATTCCTCGGCAAGATGATAAACCACACTGTAAATCAACTTTGAAAGCCGTCTGTAATTATACTTGAATCGGATTGATAAATCTGCAGCACTGCCCATTTCCTGCTCAAAATACATTGCAGTAAATTTGTCTACAAGGGCTTTGAGCTGTGCATCTGTCATTGCGGAAAGGTTCTTGCTGCCGACGGTTGAAAGTATCATTTCAAGCACATAGTGAATGAGTGTGCCTCTTTGCATGGGGTCAATTTCTGCTTTAGTTCTCGGTCGGGCATTCAGACCGAATTTGCAGAAATAGCGGAAGGAGCAGTTATAAAAATCCTCAACTCTCGATGCCGAAACATACATATTATAACCGAACAGGGACACGGCTGTCTGCTTGTTTTCAATTTCTGATTTCTTGTTTTCTGCAAGTGCTTTGATAGCGCTGAATCTGCTGTCATTTTTGAAGTATTCCTTGAGTGAAGAGTAAAAGACTGTGTTTGTCAGATATCTTTCGCACATCAGCTCAAAGGAATTTGAATATGTTTCAATCAAATCAATATCTTGAATTGAATCATACGTTTTTTCAGTTATGTCAAAAATGCTTTCAACAGAGGTTATGATTTCAGATGGTGCAGAATCCTTGCCTGTATTACCGAGGTAAGAAACATATAATTTTTCTCTCGGTGCAGCACAAGCCATATATGCAAAATACTTTTCCTGCTGATTCAGTACCTCGCCGTAGGAATATAACTTAAAATCATTTTCAAGCAATATTCTTCTGTCACCCTCACTGAGTAGACCTCCGCTTGTTACCGTCTGCGGAAATTCACCTTCATTTGCCCCAAGAATAAATACAGCCTTAGGATTGTCTGTTCTGATTCTGTCTGCCTGTCCGATTTGTATATTATCAATACCCACAGGCAATGTGCCTAAATCCTCGGTAGAAATGATAAGTGAAAAGATTTTTGCATACTCTTTTAATTTTATCTGCTCTTCACCTATTGTCTGCGGCAGGTCATTAAGTATATTCATTACAAGGTCCCATACTCTTCCCTGCTCGTCGGCAAGTGCGGTATGATTAAGCCTTGATAAATCAAGAGCAATTTCACTTATCTTTTTATCAACACCAAAATCAAGAAGGGTGTAGTAGACAGATGCTGAAATGTTCATTGCATCTGCACCATTAACAGCATTTTTAAATTTGATTATCGGTTCTATTATTTTTTCTCTTGTTTCGTTGATTTTTTCAAGCTTTGCTTTATCGGATGCACTGATTTCATTTACAAAGCCTTTGGTTGAATTTTCAAAGGGTTTTGTCCACTTTGAGCCGCTTATATTCCAAAGATAAATATAGTTTTCAAGCTCGTTAATGTCCTCATCACTTACATAGGTTAATCCTGTTTTTGCAAGACTGAGTATGTCATCACTCCTTAATGAGAAATTAACACATCTTAAAAGATATTCAATAAAAACAACTAACGGCTGATTTTTGATTGGCTGACGCTCATCATTGAAAAACGGTATTTCATACTTTTTAAAGGTGACAGAAAGCTCTTCTCTGTATTTATTCAAATCACGTGCAATAACTGCAATGTCACTTGCTTTATAGCCGTTTCTCAGCAGTGAGCGTATTTGTCTTGCCGTTTCACAGCATTCATCAGTGATACTTTTTGCAGAATAAACGGAAATATTTTCCGTACAAATCCGTTCATTCTTTTCGTCTGAAAAAATATTCTTTTCAAGGAATTCAATATCTTTATTTTTTGCTCTTTTGTTATCCGCAAGCCGTTCCTCTTCAATTTCAACATTCGCTTTTATAGCAATCTTTTTCAGTATTTTAGCGGAGTTATTCACATAGCCGAAAAGATTGAAGGTATCATCATTGTCAGGGCAATCGGTGCACAGTGTGATTGTTACACATTTTGCTTCTTTGATAACAAGCTCCAAAATTTTATATTCCTGTGCCACAAAGCCGTTAAAGCCGTCTATAAAAACATCTTTGTCTTTAAAATAATCAAGTCCCTCTAATTGATTATAAAGGCGTGTAAGCTCATTGGCAGGATCAAGATATTTGTCAAAAAGCAGCATCTCATAGCTGCTCATAATTAAGGAGATATCTGACAGCTTTCTTTTCAAGGCATCACTTTCAATGCTTTGTGAAAGCTCAATTATTTCACTGCAGCTCAGGTTACAGGATTTCATTTCATCATAAATTTTAATCATGGAATTTACAAATGAAAGTGAATCAAGATGTTTATTGAATAGCTGTAAATTTTCTTTTACAAGGTCAATTGCACGCATCATCATTACAGCCTTGCCGCCTTTGGAAAGTGTTGGAAGGTTGTCGCTGCCGTATTTTCTTCTGACATCATCTGTGATTCGGCTGAAGGACGAGTTGTCAACCTTAGTTATGCCGTGCTCACCAAGCTCAGTCAGAAGCTTTTTTTCACATACAAGCGAATACTGCTCAGGTGTAATGAGCAGTATATCCTCCTGTCCGCCTTCAACAAGCTTTTTTATATGGCTGAAAACATATTCACTTTTACCGTAGCCGGATCTGGCAAACACTAATTTTAACAAAATATCACCGTTATCTTTCGTAATCCTCAGGCTTGATAATGCCGTCGGCAATTAATATTTCATAGCAATCCATAAAAAATTCATACATAGGTCTTGCAATATCAAATGCAAGCTTAAGCTCGTCAATAAGTGCAGGTGAGCCTATTCGTGACAAATCAAAGCTGTTATAAGAAAAAGACATATTCTTTGCTTTCAGATAGGGCTTTAATTCTTCGGGAGCATCGGGGTACATATCCTTTTTATATTCATCCCTGCACTCATATGTCAGACCTGCTTCCTCACAGGCTTTAACTGCATCAAGCCATCTGTCAGGGTGCTTTAAAATCTGCTGATGAACAACCTTGAAATATGTTGGTCGCCACAACCAGAACACAACACCATATCCGAAGCTGTCGGGGAAAAATTCAAAATAATAAAAAGGTGCTTCGGGATATTCTTTTTTATAACGTCTGAAAAACATCCAGATATTTTCACGATACTTTGTTTTGTTCCGATTTCCCCTTGTATCACGATATATTCTTGCAACTGACCTTACGGGGTCAGTCATCATTTTATCATCAATGTCATACATCAGCTCGCTGAGGTCAAGCATAATCTGTCTCATAGGTACTGTTATTCCCTGCTTAAGCTCTTCCTTATGCTCTTCATAAAAAGCACGTGAATCGTTGAATCTGTTAAGACACAGCAGCTCAATTGACTCAGGCTTTATTCCTTTAAAATTATATTCACTCATTTCAGTAATCCTTTATCCTCCATCTGCTGTGCGGCAAGCTTTGCACAAATTTTTGCACTATGGAAATTTAGCCCGCCCTGAATCCAGGCATAATAAGGCTCTCTGATTGGTGCATCTGCCGAAAGCTCTATTGAAGAGCCTAAGGTAAAAGCGCCTGCCGCCATTACAACCTTACTGTCATAGCCGGGCATATCCCATGGCTCAGGCAGCACAAAGCTGTCGATAGGGCTGCCGCTCTGTATTCCCTGACAGAATGCTACAAGACTTTCTGCATTTTCAAGACCAAGACACTGAACAATGTCGTGTCTTATTTCATTATATTTTGGTGTCACACTGTAGCCAAAGCTTTCAAAAAGTGCTGAAATGAACACGGCACTTTTCAGTGCTTCACCAACCGTATGCGGTGCAAAGAAAAGCCCCATATAAAGCTCTCTGTTCATACCAAGAGTAGCACCTACTTCTTTGCCCAATCCCGGAGTGGTGAGTCTGTAAGCGCATTTTTCAACAAGGTCGTGTCTGCCTGCGATGTAACCGCCCGTTGTGGCAATGCCGCCGCCGGCGTTTTTAATAAGTGAGCCTGCAATTAAATCTGCACCCACCTGTGTCGGCTCTGTTTTCTCAACAAATTCACCATAGCAGTTATCAACCATAACAATAACATTGGGATTTTTCTTTTTTACAATATCACATACTTTGCCGATTTCATCAACAGAAAGACTTGGTCTTAGCTCATATCCCCTGCTTCGCTGAATATAAACCATTGTTGTGTTGTCATTAACGGCATTCTCTATTGCGTCAAAATCAAGTCTTTCATTCTTTAACGGTACTTCACTGTATTCAACACCAAAATCCTTTAATGAGCCCATTCCTTCGCCTGAAATGCCTATTACACCGTGAATTGTATCATATGGTGTTCCTGTAACACAGAGCATTTTATCACCGGGTCTGAGAACACCGAAAAGAGCTGTTGCAAGTGTGTGTGTGCCGCAGGTAAAGTTGTGCCTTACCAGTGCATCCTCAGCACCGAATATCTCAGCCCATACCTTGTCAAGGGTTTCACGCCCTCTGTCACCGTAGCCATAGCCTGTGCTGTTTACAAAATGGCTTTCGCTGATGCCATTGTTGATAAATGCCTTCTGCACTTTGAGCTGATTATATTCCGTTACTTCTTCTATGTAGTCAAACTGTTCTTTACAAAGCAGTATTGCTTTATCTGCTGCATTTTCAATTCTGTCACTTATTCTGAAAAAAGAATTCATTTATATAATCTCCACTTTCCTGTATTAACAAAGCCAAGACGGCTGTAAAAATGCTCGTTCTTATTTTTTTCACGCATAAGAAAAACTCTGCCTGATATGTCACACATCATATGGGAAACAAGCAGTGACCCGTATCCCATACGGCGGAATTCAGGTGCAGTGTTAACCGATGTCAGTATTGCATCATTATTATGTATTGATGAAAAAATACCGCTTGACACAATCTCATTATTCACATTTACAGAATATGCCTTAGCTGTGTTATGGCGTATTCTGTGGCTTATATCAACATACCACGCTTCAAAATCTGCTTTATCATAATCCTGAAAATTAAATAAGTCCATCAATTTGGGGTATTCATCTATTTCTGTATAGGGCAGACTGTATTCAGTTTTTCGGTCAGATACCATAATTATACCTTCGTCATAGCGGCTGAAATTATCAATCAGTCCATCACAAAGGCAGGAGCTGTAACCGATAACACCGATAAATTCAGCAAGCTCCGACTTGTCAGCCTTATTCATAGATATGGTGAAATCACCATCAAGCTTTGAAAGAATTGCAGTAATTTCACCATTCATATTTAATTGCTTATAGAATACGGCAAAATCATAGCCTGTGCCGTATGCACTCAGCAGTGCTTTAATTCGTACTGAATACAAATCTGTTTTTGTATATATGTCAAATTCGTTGGGATTTTCAATTTTTTTAATCATAAAGCTTTGGTAAAATCACCTTTAAAAGTTTTCTTGTTTCGTCGATATCACTGTCCTTAACAACACTTGAGCCTGAGTGAATATATCTGCAGGGCAGTGAAACTGCCATTACTCTGCTGCCCTTACCGCTTGTCTGGATTGCACCTGCATCATTGCCGCCTGCAATAGCGGTTTTAGTCTGTATTTTAATATTGTTTTCTTTAGCCAGATGCATAGCTGCATTGTAAAGCTCTTTATCATAAATTGTTCTGCCGTCCATAAAGGACACTACAGGACCGTCACCGAGAACGCAAACTCTGTCACCGCCTGTTACACCGCATAAATCAGCAGCAGTAGTTGTTTCAAGCACAACGGATATATCAGGCTGAACTGCAAAGGACGTGCACACAGCACCGCGCAGACCAACCTCCTCCTGCACATTAAAGCAAAAGTAAGTGTCATATGCAAGCTCGCTTTTTATAAGCTCAATCAAAAGCATACAGCCTATTCTGTCATCAAGTGCCTTGGATTTAATATATCCGTCACCGAATTCATAATAATCGCTTTCAAAATAAGCATAGTCACCGAGATGCACATATTTTTGTGCATCATCTTTGCTTTTGGCTCCTATGTCAATAAAAAATTCATTTGTGCTTGGGGCTTTTTCTGTTTCCTCTGTACTCATAAGATGAATAGGCTTAAGTCCGACTACACCGAGTGTGTCATTTACTTTAAGCACTCTGCCTGCAATGACCTTACTGTCAATACCGCCGACAGCACTGAATTTCAAATAACCATCATCAGTTATATCGGTGATAATGAAACCAACCTCATCCATATGTGCACAAAGCATTACTTTATTATTTGGAACATTTTTACCTTTTTTGAATGCAATAATGGAGCCGAGATTATCAACACTGTAATCACAGTAATCTTTAATTTCATTGACAATAAAATCTCTTACTGCGTTCTCATCACCTGAGGTGGAATTCATTAAGCAAAGTTTTTTAAGCATTCATCTCACCTGCCCTTTCAGTGATATAAGCAACAATTAAATCGGATACCGTCTTAATATCATCAAGGTCAACAACCTCAACAGCCTGATGCATATATTTTTCAGGAATAGAAATTAAAGCTGATTTAACACCACAGCCGTTTACGGATATAACATCGGCATTTGTTCCTGTTCTGCCTGCCATAATCTCACACTGATATGGAATATTATTCTTGTCAGCAACATCAACAAGCTTTTTTGAGATAGTCTTGTCCAATATGGGAGAAAAGCCAATCATCGCACCCTTTGAAATTTCACCGCAGTCTGCTTTGTCACAGCCCGGAGTGTAAGCAAATGATACGTCAACGGAAATTGCCTCGTCAACATTCTTTCCGAATGGTCCGATTTTTGCACCTCTTGTGCCGACCTCCTCCTGTGAAGAGAACATAACTGTTATTTTGCAGGGCAGATTTTTCAGCTTGTCAAGTGCCATTAATATTGCACAAATACCCGACCTGTCATCAAGGCAGGAGGCAGACAAACGGTTATTTTTAAGGGGTGTAAAATTCCTTTTAAAGGTTATTTTGTCACCAAGTGAAACCAAATCAGCAAGCTGTTCTTTAGAATAGCCTGTGTCTATTGATAAATCCTTAAGCTTTGGTGCTTTCTTTTCATCCTCATCACTTTGAAGATGCGGAGGGAGTGTGGAGATTATACCTTTAATCTCTTTCTTCCCCCATATGGAAACCTCGTATGCAGGGAGAAATCTGCAGTCCATTCTGCTGCACTGATCAAATTTAATAAATCCGTCATCGGTTATGTCTGTAACAACAAAGCCGATTTCATCAAGGTGAGCGTCAAGCAAAAAGTGATAGCCCTCGCCAAAGGTACAGAAAACATTATTCATACTGTCAACAGTAACCTCGCCATATGGCTTTAACAGCTCTGTTAACACAGCTGCGATATTATCCTCAGCACCTGAGACACCGACAGGGGCTGTTAATTTCTCTAATAATTCTAAAGTTTTTTCCATTATTCACCAAATCCGTTAACTAATTCTTTAAATTTTCTGCCTCTGTATTCAAAGGTTTTGAACTGGTCAAAGGCAGGACAGGCCGGACAGAGTGTTACAATGTCGCCACTCTGTGCCTTTTCTTTTGCAATATTAAGTGCATTTTCGAGAACATCAGTTTTAATAACTTCAATATCACTGCACTTATAATTTTCATCATTCATTATGGTATCATATATCTTTTCGGCAGTTGCACCGTTGAGCACAAGAAGCTTAACATATTTAAAAATATAAGGAACCATTTCGCTCATATCATTGCCCTTGTCCGATCCGCCCATAATGACAATGATTTTTCTGCCGAAGGCTTTAAGTCCGCTGATAACACGTGACGGTGATGTGGCAATTGAATCGTTATAATATCTTACACCGTTATATTCACGGATAAATTCTATCCTATGCTCTACACCGCCGAAGGTTTGGGCAATGCTTCTGATATTTTCAACATCAACCATTCCCCATACTGCTGAAATGGCAGTGCAGTAGTTTTCAATATTATGAGTTCCGGGGATGATTATGTCATCTTTGTTCATTACATAGGTTTCTTTACCATTCTCGCAGTAAACAATGTCACCGTTATCCTTCATATAAGCACCATTTTCGACAGGATGCTTTATTGAAAACTCAAACAGCTTACCCCTTACATCATATCGCATATCGTGGTAAACACTGCTACCTATTGAATAATCGCAGTCAGCATTCAGAATTGTTCTGCAGTCTGCATTCTGATAAATCAGAATATTTCTTTTCGCATCAACATATTCATCAAGGCTGATATGATGATCCTGATGTGTGCATTCAATATTTGTAACTACTGCAATATCAGGAGAATCAACAAGATTTCCCATTGTTAAAAGCTGAAATGACGAAAGCTCCACAACAGCAATATCATTTTCAGTTATTGTATCAAGCTCAGGCATAAGCGCCTTGCCGATATTGCCGCCGAGATAAACCTTGTGACCTTGCTTTTCAAGCATTTTTGCAATCAGTGTAGTGGTGGTTGTTTTTCCGTTAGAGCCTGTTACAGCAACTATTTTTGCAGGACAGAGTTTAAAGAAAACCTCCATTTCGGTAGTAACTTTCTGACCACGCTTAATACATTCGCCTATCCATGGATTCTGAAAAGGCAGAATCCCGTGGGATCTGAACACTAAATCCATATCAGGCAGAATATCAAGATAGCTGTCGCCAAGTGAAAATTTGACACCGAGCCTTTCAAGCCTTTCACAAATTTCAGCACCGATATATGCCTTATCTCTTTTATCGCAGGCATATACCTCAATACCAAGCATTGCCATAAATTCCGCACAGGGTACATTTGCTACGCCCATACCCACAAATGCAACCTTTTTGCCTTTCAGATTATCAAAAAATTCTTTTGCTTTTTTATTCATACTATCTCCTTAATGCACAGAAAAATAATCGCTTTTAATGTCTTTTAAGGTAAGCTCTTTCACTTTTTCGGCTAAATCAAGTTGAAACGGAAGCTTATCCCTACATATGTATTGTTCTTTTATTGGAACATCACAGTTCATTACAAAATTTGCAATCATCTGCTGGCACTTTGTTTCGGTATTTCCTAAGAAATATACCCTGCCCGTACTAAGCTCACATATTGCAATTGCAATTTTTAACTGCTCTTTTTTACCAAGGGGGGTTATCATTTTACTGAGTGAGATAGCATCGTCCTCAGCCATGTCAGTTATAAGGCATAACACGCCATTGCCCTTGCGTTTAAGAGAGTTGACAGTAACATCTGTAATGACCGTATCAAGGTAAGCAAGAACGTCATTCTTATCAAGCCCATCCACATCAGCACAGTAAAAGTATTCTTTCTTTTTCATAGCTTTAAAGGAAAACTCAAAATCAGCTATTTCAACGTCCTTGTTCATTGAATAACCGCAGTTTTTCAAATCTTGGTAGACAGCATCAATATAGCTGTTATTTTCTCTCTCTTTTCGTGAGGTCAGATAATAGCCGTTGTCATTGATTTCATTTTCAATGGATGTCATTATGTTGTCGCATTTTCCGTATTTTGAATAGTAGGAAAACAGAAATACAAGCACAGCCACAACCACTGCATCACACACATACATAAGCACTGTTGCCAATAGCTGATTATAAGCTTTAATCGTCGGCTGTAATCCAATGAAAATAAAAATAAATGCTGCACCGAATATTACAAGCGCTTTCATTATTTTATACAGTTTTTTCTGTTTTTTTCTTATCTCGTTCATTTTATCATTCCCATAAATTCTTCTTCGGTAATTATCGTAATACCCAGAGCATTCGCCTTGTCAAGCTTTGAGCCAGCCTCTTCACCTGCCAAAACATAGGTTGTTTTTTTTGAAACTGAGGAGCTTGTTTTACCGCCGAAGGACTCAATTATTTTAGATGCCTCTGCTCTTTTTAATGTAGGCAGTGTACCTGTTAAGACAAAGGTCATACCCTTGAAGCGTTCATCCTCAACAACTGTTTTTGATTTCATATTAACACCTGCAGCTTTAAGGTGATTGATTAAATCAATACTTGATGCAAGACTGAAATACTCTGCAACACTCTGTGCCATAACAAGACCGTAGCCGTCAATTTCAAGAATATCCTCAACCGGTGCATTCATAATACTGTCAATATCCTTAAAATGATCAGCCAACAGCTTGCCGGCCTTTGCGCCTATATGACGGATGCCCAGAGCAAAAATCAATTTGCCCAAATCATTATCCTTTGATTTTTCAACTGACATTCTGATATTATTGGCACTTGTTTCTTTAAAGCCCTCAAGACTTGCAATCTTTTCATAATCAAGGTTATAAATATCGTAAGTTTTGGAAATCAGTCCGTTATCCACAAAGGTTTCAATAATAGCAGGACCTAAGCCCTCAATATCCATAGCATCGCGAGAGCAGAAATGAATAAGATTTCTTAAAAGCTGTGCAGGACATTCGGAATTTATGCAGCGGATTGCTGCCTCATCATTTTCTCTGATAACAGGCTCACCGCAGGAGGGGCAGACAGTCGGGTAAACATATGCCCCCTCGCTGTTCTTTTCATTGACACAAAGCACTTCAGGAATAATATCCCCTGCTTTTCTCACTGTGATTATGTCACCGATATTTACATTCTTTTCATTAATAAAATCCTGATTATGGAGAGTTGCTCTGCTGACAGTTGTACCTGCCAAATGAATACTGTCAAATACGGCGGTAGGTGTCAGCACGCCTGTTCTGCCAACGGCAATTTCAATATCCTTAAGTGTGGTCTGCTTTTCCTCTGGCGGATATTTAAAAGCAACTGCCCATTTGGGATATTTAGCTGTTGAACCTAACATTTCCCTCTGGTCAAAGCTGTCAACCTTTATAACCGCACCGTCAATATCAAATTCAAGATTACCGCGTTCCTCGCCTATTCTGTCAATTTCTTTCAAGGCATCATCAATATTATTAACCTGCGTGTAAAAAGGAACAGTATTAAAGCCGAGCTCTTTAAGATAATCAAGTGACTGCTTGTGAGAATTAAGTTCAACGCCTTCAATTTGCTGAATATTGAAAATAAAAATATCAAGTCCCCTTCCTGCTGTTACACTGCTGTCCTTTTGTCTTAACGAGCCTGCGGCAGCATTACGGGGATTTTTAAAGGGCTTTTCATCATTTAAAAGCTGTCTGTCAACAACACGCTCAAAGCTTTTTTTAGGCATATAAACCTCACCTCTTACCTCAAGGTAAGGTATGGGCTTATTGAGCTTAAGCGGAACATTGTGAATAACTTTTAAATTACCGCTGACATCCTCACCAACATCTCCGTCACCTCGTGTTGAGCCTCTGAAAAAAATACCGTCACGGTATTCAAGACTTACGGAAAGACCATCAATTTTAGGCTCTACAACATATTCGGGGCATCGAATTGCGTCAGTAACACGCTTGTCAAAATCACGTATTTCATCACGGCTGAAGGCATCCTGCAGACTTTCCATTCTGACAGAATGAACAACACTCTCAAAGGTATTGTCTGCTTTGCCGCCCACCTTTTTTGTAGGGGAGTCAGGTGTGTCAAACTGAGGATATTCCTCCTCAAGAGCTTTAAGCTCCCTCATCATCATATCATACGCATAGTCTTCAATTTCAGGTGCATCATCGTTATAATAACGTGCAGAATGATAACGCAGAGTTTCTCTTAATTCATTTATTTTTTTCTCAATTTCAGTCATACTATCACCAATAAATATTATTAGAGTTAGTTTATCACATATATTGTAATTAATCAATAATATATAGAAAATCCCCAACAAAAAATGTTGGGGATTAAATGATTATTTTACAAACTTATGGAACATTTTTTTGCCCTTTTTGATGATGATATCCTTATCAAAATCAGATACCTTAAGAGCTGTAAGTGCACCGCTGACCTTTTCGTCATTAACGCTTACACCGCCCTGATCAATAAGGCGTCTTCCCTCACCCTTTGACTTAATCATATTTGCCTTAAGCATCATATCAAGCACTGTGATTTCACCATCAGCAAAATCATCATCAGTGAGTGTGGTTGTAGGCATATTTGAATTATCTGCACCGCCTGCAAAAAGTGCTTTTGCAGCCTGCTGTGCCTTAACAGCCTCATCCTCACCGTGAATCATTTTTGTAAGCTCAAATGCAAGCACCTCTTTAACCCTGTTAAGCTCAGCACCCTCGCATTTTGCGTATTCGTTAATCTGCTCCATCGGGATAAAGGTAAGCAGCTTCATACACTTGATTACATCATCGTCACCGACATTTCTCCAGTACTGATAAAACTCATAAGGGCTTGTTTTTTCTGCATCAAGCCAAACAGCACCCTTTTCGGTTTTACCCATTTTCTTACCCTCTGAATTCGTAAGCAAGGTAATTGTCATAGCGTTTGCATCACCCTGAAGCTTACGTCTGATAAGCTCCATACCGCCAATCATATTAGACCACTGGTCATCACCGCCGAACTGAAGATTACAGCCGTATTTTTTATACAGAGTGTAGAAATCATAACTCTGCATAATCATATAGTTAAATTCAAGGAAGGAAAGACCTCTTTCCATTCTCTGCTTATAGCATTCAAAGGTAAGCATTCTGTTAACGCTGAAGCAGGCACCGACCTCACGCAGTAGGTTAACGTAATTAAGGTCAAGCAGCCAGTCAGCATTATTAACCATTATTGCTTTGTCTTCACCGAATTCTATAAATTTTGACATCTGCTTTTTAAAGCATTCACAGTTGTGTGCAATGGTTTCAGGTGTCATCATTTTTCTCATATCGGTTTTGCCGCTTGGGTCACCAATCATACCTGTGCCGCCGCCAATCAGCGCAATAGGCTTGTTGCCAGCCATCTGCAGTCTTTTCATAAGACAAAGTGCCATAAAGTGACCAACATGCAAACTGTCAGCAGTAGGGTCAAAGCCAATATAAAAGGTTGCTTTGCCTGAATTAACAAGCTCTCTTATCTGTTCTTCATCTGTAACCTGCGCAATTAATCCGCGCTCCTGTAATTCTTCATAAACTCCCATTTTATATAATCCTCCATATTAACAATCAATAAATTCATTTGAAAGCAGTAATTCTTCAGCACTTTTTAAAAGTGTATCGGTAATTTCAAGACCACCCATAATACGGGCTAATTCTCTTTTTCTTGCTTCAAAATCAAGCGGGCTTACTTTTGTATAAGTTTTTTCACCCGAAACATCCTTTTCGATGAGAAAATGCGCATTGGCATTGGATGCAATTTGTGCAGAATGTGTAACACAGATAACCTGCGTATTTTTTGAAACTGACTTTAATTTCAGTCCGATTTTCTGACTTGCTCTGCCGCTGACACCGACATCTATTTCATCAAATATCAATGTACCGATTGTATCATTGTACGACAATATATTTTTAATTGCAAGCATTATTCTTGAAAGCTCACCGCCTGATGCGATTTTTGCAAGCGGTTTAGGCGGTTCACCGGGGTTTGTAGAAATGAGAAATTCTATTTTATCAAAACCATTAGAGCTTAAATTGCCCTTTTGAAAATCAACAGTGAACTGTAATTTGGGCATATCAAGAAACTCAAGCTCATTTTTAACCTGCTTTTCAAAATCAGCAGCAATTTTTTTTCGGTATGCTGAAAGCTCCTCAGCAAGCTTCACCGTTCTGTCAAAATAATCATCGTACTGTGCATTCAGCTTTTCAAGCTCAATATCGCTGTAAACAATTGAATCTCTTTTTTGCTTTGCATTTTCAAGAAACGCAAGCATTTCTTTTTCGTCACTGCCGTATTTTGATGACAGCCTGAACAGTAAATCAAGACGTTCCTCAATCTGCTCAAGCTCGTTCGGGTCAAAATTCAGATCAAGCAATAAAGCATCAATTTTGTCCTTAGCCAATTCAAGCTTATCATTTACATCTGCGAATGCTTCGGAAATTTCCTTTGCCTGCTCAAATTGCACAAGTTCATTAAAACAGGTATTAATGCTGCTTTGAACACCGTTATTTTCATCATCGCCGTTGATTGTCTGCAATGAAAGATTAAGTGCCTTTGTTATTGCCTCAGCGGCTGAAATCAGTGTGCGTCTTTTATTAAGCTCATCTCGCTCGCCGATTTTTATATCAGCATCCTCAAGCTCTTTAATCTGATAATCAAGCAGTTCAAGCTCTTTATCCTTATCACTTTCACGCATTGTTAAGGCTTTCAGCTTTCTTCTGACTGAAATCAAATCCTTAAATGATGATTTATATTGCTGAAAAAGCTTGCTGTCACTGAACATCATATCAATATACTGATACTGATAATCCGGATTGAGAAGTGCCTGATTATCGTGCTGACCGTGAATATTAACAAGCAATGCACCGATTTCTTTCAGCATGGAAACCGTAGCACTTTTGCCGTTTATTTTACAGGCAGACTTGCCGTTTGCACTTATTTTTCTCGAAAGCAGAAGTGTGCCGTCGTCAACCTCATAGCCGATTTCTGCTATTTTTTCTGCAACAGAGTCAGGTATATCTTCAAAATAAGCACTGACGTATGCACTGTCACAGCCGTGTCTGACAAGCTCTTTTGATGTTCGTTCACCGAGAATAGCATTAATGGAGTCAACAACAATTGATTTACCGGCACCTGTTTCACCTGTCAGAACATTAAGACCTGCCGAAAAATCTACACTTGCTTTTTCAATAACAGCAATGTTTTCAATATCAAGAGTTCTTAACATTTAAGATTTTCTCCATATTCATTGTAAAGATTTTTGCAAAATCCTCTGTCTTGCATAAAACAAAAATAGTATCATCACCTGAAATTGTTCCTACAACGCCTGTCCATTCCATCGCATCAATGGCAGTACAGACTGCATTCGCCATACCTGTAAAGCACTTAATGGATACAATGTTCTGTGCGTGTTCAACCTTTATAATTGAATCTGCAAATATTCCGCCTGTTCTTCTGAAAGCATCATTTGATGATTTTTTACCTGTTGAATATATATATCTTCCCTTGTCATTAAGCTCTTTAACAAGTCTTAATTCCTTTATATCACGAGAGATTGTTGCCTGTGTTACCTCGAATCCGCATTTCAGCAGAAACGCCTGCAGTTCTTCCTGCGTTTCAATATTTTTGGAGCTTATCAGCTCAAGGATTTTTGCGTGTCTTCTTTTTTTCATTAGGCTCTCCTCTCAATTATCTTTTTGCTTAAAATTTCATAAAAGTTTTCAGGCTTTAGTTTTATTAGCTTTGTAATCATATCTGATTTTGAAATATGTATTTCACAGTCCTGACTGATGTCAATAGCCTCCTGCCCGTCAATGGTCATAACGGGCGGATTATTCAAATCATTGCCTGCTTTAATAACAAGCTTCTGATCGGTTGAAAAAATAAAGCTTCGGTCCACAAGTGAATGTGAACATATCGGTGTTGCGATTATACAGCTTGCTTCGGGGCTGACAACGGGTCCGCCTGCCGCCATTGAATAAGCAGTAGAGCCTGTTGGTGTTGAAATAATGATTCCGTCAGCCCTCATATTCATAACATTACGGCTGTCACAGGTGATGTTAATATCAATAAGTCTTGCAAAAAATCCACGTGAGATAACAAAATCATTAAGACAGTGACGGCTCAAAATAATTTCACCGTTTTTAACAACATCAGCTTTGAGCATCAGTCTTTCATCAATTTCATAATCGCTGTAAACAACTCTTTCAAGAAGACTGAGTTCATCCTTTTCAAGACCGCTCATAAACCCGAGCCTGCCGGCATTGATTCCGAGAATGTGCTTGTCAAGCTGAGCAGCTTTCTTTGCCACATTAAGCGTTGTTCCGTCACCGCCGATTGCAATAGCCACATCACATACATTTATCAGATTAAAATTCTCTGTATAAGAAACATTGCAGTCTGAAAAAATTTCTTTGTATTCTTCAGAAACATAAATTTTTGTGTCAAACTTATTAAGCGTATTGAAAACATCTCTCGCAAGCTTTTCAACGCCTGCATTTGACAAATTGGGTAAAACTGAAATAATCATAACAATTCCTCATGAGATTTGCTTACCAGAGCCTTGGCATCCACATTATCAAAAACAATCGGCTCTGCTGATTTAACCAGATAAATTAAATATTCTATATTCCCCTCAGGACCCTTAACAGGCGAAAATTCAAGACCAAGCACGGAAAATCCGTGATCGACAGCCATTTGAATGACATTTTCAACGACTTCAAGGTGCGTGTTTATATCGCTGACTACGCCTTTTTTGCCTACCTTTTCTCTGCCTGCCTCAAACTGAGGTTTAATAAGACAGACAGCCTGTCCGTTATCCTTTAAAAACAGATTAAGATTAGGAAAAATATGCTTTAATGATATGAATGAAACATCAACAGAGGCAAAATCAATCGGTTCTGTTATCTGTTCTGACGTTGCGTGTCTGAAATTAGTTCGTTCAAGATTTACTACACGCTCATCAGTTCTGAGCTTCCACGCAAGCTGTCCGTAGCCGACATCAACTGAGAATACCTTAACTGCACCATTCATCAGCATGCAGTCGGTAAAACCGCCTGTTGAAGCACCGACATCCATACATACCTTATCATTAAGGTCAATGGGAAAGCATTCCATTGCTTTTTCAAGCTTAAGACCGCCGCGGCTTACATATTTAAGGGTATTTCCCCTTACCTCAATAACATCATCAGGCTTGACATCCTTGCCTGCTTTATCGGATTTTTGATTGTTTACATAAACTATTCCTGCCATAATAATGGCTTTTGCTTTTTCTCTGCTTGGTGCAAGCCCACGCTCAACGAGGGCTACATCAAGACGTATTTTATTTGATGGCATTACTTACCTCTCTGATTATAGAATCGCAATCAAGCTTATAGGCTTTCATCTGGGAGTCAACTGAAGCCTGCTTTACAAATTCATCAGTAACACAAATGTGCCTGTATGTTGCAGAAACACTGTTTTCTGCAAGCATATTTCCAAAGGTTTCACCGATTCCGCCTGAAGCAATTGCCTCTTCAAAGAAAAATATATTTTTGGTATTTTTCAGTTCATTAAGAACACTTTTATCAATCGGCTTAATTCTGTTCAGCTTAATGACAAAGGTGTCCTCAAGACGCTCATATGCCTTAATACATTCACTGAATTCTCTGCCATAGGTAACAATACAGTTTGTTGCATTTGTGTCACCGAACACATTATAGCTATCGTGATTATATTTGTAGCCTTCAGGCTTGAATTTTTCATTACCGCGCGGATAGCGGACTGCAACAGCACCTTTTATCTTATATATACCCTCATAGAACATAGCTTCAAGCTCATCATAATATGAAGGTGCAAAAATGGTTAAGCCTATAACTGAATTCAAAAACGCAGTATCAAAAACACCCTGATGGCTTTCTCCGTCCTCACCCACAAAGCCTGCTCGGTCAATTGCAAAAATTACCTTTAAATTCTGCATAGCAACATCGTGAATTAGCTGGTCATAGGATCTTTGAAGAAATGTTGAATATACGGCAAAAACAGGCACTAACCCATTTTTTGCAAGACCGCTTGAGAAGGTTACAGCGTGCTGTTCAGCAATACCCACATCAAAAAATCTTTTCGGGTATTTTTTTGAAAATTCGCAAAGCCCTGTTCCCTCAGCCATAGCGGCTGTAACACAGCATATTCTGCTGTCCTTAGCTGCAAAGCTGCACATGGTTTCACCAAAAGCAGATGAAAAATTTTTGCCGCTTGATTTAGGCTCGCCGGTATTGATATCAAATTTTCCTATACCGTGAAACTGTGTAGGATTTTTTTCAGCAGGGTTATAGCCCTTGCCTTTGACAGTATTTATATGTATGAAAACAGAATGACTGTGAGCCTTTGCGACATTCAGTACATCAATCAAAGCATCCATATCGTGACCGTCAATAGGTCCGTAATAGCGGAAGCCTAAATCTTCAAAAAAGGTGGATTTTAAAATTCGTTTTCTGATTTGAGAATTAATAAACGTAAAGCTTCTGCTGATTTGCGCACCGATTCTTGGGATTTTTGCAAGTCCCCTTTGCAGCTTTGATTTGAAAGTAACATATTTTGAGGATGTTCTGATCGTATTCAGATTTTTTGCCATAGAACCGACATTCTGACTGATTGACA
This sequence comes from Ruminococcaceae bacterium UBA7101, assembly GCA_002493325.1. GTDB lineage: Bacteria > Bacillota > Clostridia > Oscillospirales > Acutalibacteraceae > Eubacterium_R. The sequence continues at coordinate 8,336 of DKYL01000049.1, read as the reverse complement.
TATTATTGTCATTAAGAATAACAATCAAATTGCTGTTGTCATTTCCAGAATTATTAAGGGCTTCGTAGGCAAGACCGCCTGTCAGAGCACCGTCACCTATTATCGCAATAACCTTGCCTTTTTCGCCTTTAATCTGCTTTGCCCTTGCAAGACCCACTGCCGCAGAAATGGATGTTGAGCTGTGACCTGATGAAAAAATATCGTGCTCACTTTCAACCGGTCGTGTGAAACCGCTTATTCCGTTTTCGGTCCTCAATGTATCAAATCTGTCTTTTCTTCCTGTCAGAAGCTTATGTGTGTAACACTGATGACCCACATCAAATACAATCTGATCTGTCGGACTGCTGAATACTTTGTGTAAAGCAACAGTAAGCTCAACAATTCCAAGATTTGAAGCAAGGTGACCGCCTGTTTTTGAAACTGTGGAAATAAGCTCAGTACGAATATCACTGCAAAGCTCATTAAGCTCATCATTATTTAGTTTTTTAACATCATTAGGTGAATTAACCTTATCTAATACAGACATAATATCAACTCTTTACTTGCTTCTGTTAATCAGGCTCATTGCCAGATTTTTGAGAAATTCGGTGTTTTCAAATTTGTCAAGCTGAGATACAGCCATTGCCGTAAGACGCTCAACATCCTTTTTTGCACCTTCAATTCCTTTTACAGTGGCATAAGTTTTTTTATTGTTCTCGGCATCAGAGCCGATTGGTTTACCAAGCTCCTCCTCAGTACCGATAATATCAAGAATATCATCCTGTATCTGAAAAGCAACACCAAGTGAATAAGCGAATTTTGATGCAGCACTGAGTTGTTCTTCACTTGCTCCTGCACTGATACAGCCCATAAGACAGGCTGCCGAAATAAGTGCACCTGTTTTCAGCTTATAGACTGTCAGCAGCTCGCTGAGAACAGGATCACCGTTCTCAATAATAAGATCAATAACCTGACCGCCAATCATACCGCCGACACCTGCATTCTGTGAAAGCAAAGTCACAGCCATTGTTTTTTTTGCAGGACTTAAATCAGATGCTCCGATTATTTCAAAAGCATGTGTAAGCAATGCATCACCTGCAAGCAATGCATTCGCTTCACCGAACTGCTTGTGACAGCTTGGCTTGCCTCTTCTCATATCATCATTGTCCATACAGGGCAAATCATCGTGAATTAAACTGTAGGTATGAATATATTCAACTGCACAGGCAAGAGGAAGACAGGCATCACGACTGCCGCCGCAAGCCATTGCAAATTCCAAAGCAAGAACAGGTCTGATTCGCTTTCCGCCGTTTGAAAGACTGTAGTTCATTGCGTTGACAACCTCTGCCTGACCATCCTTTGCTTTTGGCAAATTCTGAATCAAAGCTCTTTCAACAAGCAGAATATCATTATTAAGTATGTTATTATATTCCATCTTATTCATAATTACTCCTTAGTAAGCTCTGTAATTTTTTGCTGTGCATTTTTCAGCTTGTCAGCACAGAATGCGGTTAATTTTGTTCCCTCCTCAAAAAGCTTCAGGCTTTCATCAAGTGAAACCTCATTTTTTTCCAGAGACGATACGATTTCCTCAAGTCGTAATATAGCCTTTTCATAAGTCATTTCCATATTAATTTACCTCGTCGACAGTGCACACTGCACTGCCGTCAATAAACTTGATGTTTATTTTGTCATTAACTTTAATGTCTTCTTTGGATTTAATAATCTTGTTATCCTTTGTTTTAACGGCTGCATAGCCTCGCGCAAGAACGGACAGCGGGCTTAAAGCATCAAGCTTTCCCGACAATATTCCTAAATCATATTTACATCTGCTGAGTTTATTCTCAAATGCATCTGAAAGCTCTTTTCTTAATGATACCAGAACATCATTTTTGTTATCAAAAAAATCATTGTAATTTGCAAGAATACTTTCGTTCGATAAACTGTCTAATCTTTGTGCCTCATATTCAAGCCGCTTGCTTATGCTGTACAGCATTCTGCTTTCCGCATTTTTCGTGAATTTCAGCAATTCGTTAATATCAGGCACAGCTTTTTCAGCAGCAGCACTTGGTGTTTCTGCTCTTAAATCTGCAGTAAAATCGCAAATTGTAAAATCCGTTTCGTGACCGACAGCCGATATAACAGGTTTTTGGCATTCAAACACTGCTCTTGCAACCATTTCAGTATTAAATGCCCACAAATCCTCTAAAGAGCCGCCTCCCCTGCCGACAATAATAACATCAATATCGTCAATACTGTCAAGCAGTTGTATTGATTTTACAATATCTTCCGGTGCAGAATCACCCTGCACAATTGTTGGCGCAATAACAAGCTCTGCTATCGGATAACGCCTTTTAGTAATATTTTTAATATCCTCAATTGCAGCACCCATATTTGAGGTTGCAATACCGATTTTCTTAGGATATTTAGGAATTGGCTTTTTATGTGAAGCGTCAAACAAGCCTTCCTTTTCAAGCTTTTCCTTCAGCTGTTCAAAGGCAATACTCAGAGAACCGATGCCGTCAGGCTGCATATCCTCAATATAAAGCTGATATACACCGTCCTTCTCATAAACGGAAATTTTCCCGCGGCAGATAACACTCATACCATCCTCAGGCTTGAATTTAAGCCTTGAGGCGTAGGATGAAAACATAACAGCTTTTAACTGACAATTATTATCCTTAAGTGTCAGATACATATGCCCGCTTTTATAGTAATGCTTGAAATTGCTGATTTCACCTTTAATATAAATGGTTTTGAGATGCGTGTTTTCATCAAGTATTGATTTTATATATGTGTTTAGCTGAGTTACTGTAATAACATTCATTTTCTGTCTTTCAGATAAGCATAAATTGCTATGCCGCAGGCATTGTCACAGCTCAAATCAGGCTCTGCAAAATATGCATTATATTTTTTTGTTATTTGATTTCGTATAAGTGTGTTTGACATAACACCGCCCACAAACATTATGGGAATATTACCGTACACATCTATTATACGCTGTGTCATTTCATCAATTGAGTTTGCAATGTATGTCAGAACAAATTTTGAAATATCTTCCTTGCTTTCACCATTTTTAAACAGCTTTTTTGCCTTGTTCTCAACGCCTGAAAGCGAACAGTCAAGTCCATTCATTGATGGCTTGATTTTGTATTTTTTCTCACTTAAAAGCGATAATCTGTCCAGCTCTTTACCGCAAGGAAATGGCAGTCCCATCATAACACCGGCACGGTCAATAGCCTGTCCTGCCTTTAGGTCACTGCTTTGTGCAATAATTTTTGCTGTAATAATCTCGTCATTGTCAGGCTCAACAAGCAAGGCCTCTGTTGTGCCGCCGCTTATATGAAATGCCACAAACGGCTCGTTAATTAAATCAAGCCTTTGGATTGAATAAAGACCTGCAAGAATGTGACCGACCTGATGAGATGTTTTATAAAGCGGAGCACCTGAAAATTTGCTTACACTGACAGCACTATTGATTCCAACCAAAAAGCAGGGCATATAGCTGCCGTCTATGTTTCTTGGTCTGGAGCTTACCGCCACAGCACGGATATTGTTTTTATCAACTGAAATCTCACTGATAAGTGATGGCATATTAACTGTGTGCTGAAATACCGCATCACTTTGCCTCATTCCTCTTTCACCTGATTTAACGGTGAGAAGACGACGCTTGTTAATCATATGCTCGCCGTCGAAAACTGCAACTGATGTTGTGTAGTTGCTTGTATCAAAGCCTATGTACATACTATTTCTCATTTTCACGGCTTATTGAGCCAAGCACGCCGTTAATAAAGGATGCATCATCCTTGGTCGAATATTTCTTGGCAAGCTCAACAGCTTCATTGATTGCAACATTATCAGGGACTGAGTCAGCATATTTCATTTCATATATTGCAACATATAAAATAGCAAGACTTACCTTCGGAAGTCTGCTGAGCTTCCATGATTTCAGATATTTGCTTATAAGCTCGTTGAACTCATCCTTATGCTCGCTTACCCCTTGTGATATTTCCTTTGCATAATCACACACCTCTTCAACATTCTCGCTGTAAAGGTCAATCAGCTCGTCCATATCATCATTTGGTATAAACAAATTTTCAAATGTAAGGAAAAAGCCCTGCTCTCTCATTTCACTTCTTTTCATAATATATTAAAACTCCTAAAAAGAAAGCCGACAAAATATTAATTTGTCGGCAGATTTGTTAATCTTCAGTTTCACAAGGTTCATCGGTGCCAGAAGGCTCCTCAAAATCAATTCCGGCAACAATAACATTTACTCTGTTGACAAGCTTACCTGTCATATTCTGAACAGATTCCTTAACAGACGTCTGCACCTTTGTAGCAACAGTCTGAAACTTTTTGCCCGGTGCAAGATTGATATAAATGCTGATTGAAAAATCATCGCCGTCCTGCATTAATCTGACAGGACTCATTACCTTTAAGCTACCCTGCTTAATTGTGTTGACAACATCAACAGGACCGCTGTGAAATGAGGATACCCCGTCAACATCCTTAGCAGCATTTATGGCAATTGAAGCTACAACCTCGTCCGAAATAACAAGCTCGCCCATAGAGCTTTTTGATTGAATCTCCATAATATTTCCCATAGCCTTTCTTCCCACAGTATAGTAATCATAATCCATTATATACGCTTATTGTGGGCAGATAAGACGTACAATAGAAATCAGTCATCTCAAAATTATGCTGCAGGCAGATTTTGAGAACATACAAACAGGAACAGTGTGATTTTTCACACTATTCCTTCTTTTTTTATAGTATAACATATTATGAATAAATATACAAGATTATTTTGACTGAATTATTGTAACATCTTCAAAAGAGCATCCAAGCTGACTTGTTGCAATTTCCTTAATCTGCAGGATTATCGTATCTGTCAAGTCCTCAACATCAACAATGATGTCAATTTTTTCTGAATTTTCATTGATAACAGCAAGGCAGTTGCTGATGCCTTTCGCAGTAACCAAAGTTTCAATTTTATTTTCAATAGTTATATTGTCGCTTATTTTTGCTATTTTGTCGGCAGCTTCCTTCTGTGCTTCCTTATTCTCTGTCTGTGAATCGACTATTTTCTGCAGTTTTTCAAGGCTTGCGTCCCTTGCAGTCTGTCTGTCAACTCTTGCAGAGGAGAAATAGCTGTTCTCGGTTGTTTTTTCTGTGGTTGCATCAACATATGTTGCTTCGCCGAGAATTTTTTCTTTTGCAGAGGAAATGGCACTTACCTTGCTTGAAATATCGCTGTTCTCCCAATACCAGTTGCCTACAACACCGACAGCAAGCAAAAGTGCAAAGCAGGATATTGCTATTCTTGTTTTTTTAGCCTTTTTGTTTGTGAAATCTGCATCTGTAAACTGCTGATTTTCAATTTTTTCTTTTTTATTTTTTTTCATATTATCACCTTTGTTTATTTTAATTTTGAAACTGATATTCTATTAGCCGGTATGTTAAATAAGGCTGTTACAGCTTCAATTATTTTTTCTTTAGTAACAATATCATCACCACCACTGCAGACTACTGTAACACCCTGTACCTGAGGCAGATACTCCTTAAGAAGAACAGGAGTCTCGCCTGAGGATGCATCGTAAAGAACATATTCATCCTTTTGATTTGTTGAATTTTCATCTGTTTTAATTTCATTATTTGTTGCGTAAACGCTTTCGGCTGAGTTTACAAGTGTAATCATAACCTTACATTCGCCTACACCGGATATGGAGGAAATGACGTCAACAAGCTTAACTTCAAGCTGATCTGTGTAGTCATTGCAGGTTATTTTTGTATTGTCATTTTTTTCTGTTTTATCCGTACTTTTCGGGACTATATCTGACAGCAGAATAAGCACCATACCGATTAAGCCTATTGCTACAATTATTTTAATTTTTTTACTGTCACCCGATATGAATTTACTTATTTTATCCTTGATTTTATTCTCCAAGATAATACACCTCAGCATTAAAGCCTGTTTTTTCCTCAATATAGTCTTTTACTTCCCTTTTATCAAATTCATCGAGTATTCCTATATCAAGATTATTGACGGTTATTTCTTCATTTTTTATTGAAATGCTCACATTCACTTTTGAATTTATGTAATTTCCCTCATCCAGAATATGAATCAGATTTGTTTCAATAATTTTTTCATATGAGCTTTGCTGAGAATCCTCAAATTCCGCTTCATCAAAGGAAGGCAGAACAAAATCAAAATCAGCATTTTTAATCGGATAGATGAATGAAACAAATATGAACATTGCAAGAACCACTTTAAAAAATCTGCCCATATTCCCTTTTGGGGTCAGAAGTGAAAAAATGATGGAGATAATAAGTGTTGCCGATATAGTCAACGTCCATTGCTTTATAAAATCCATTTAAACCACCGTTTTTGCTGCAACCAAAATTCCGATTGAAATAATAGTTGTAACCATTGTCAGTATAAGAATAACATCTATGATAAGCAGTGTATTGCTGAAGGTTTTGATTATTCCCACCGAGGACTTATCACCGAATACGTCTGCACATATAGAAGATAATGATAAAATAATCCGCCACAGATTTACCTCAATCAGTGCAGGAAGAAAAATGACTGCTATTGCAATAATGCCTACAACACCTACGCTTGATTTAATAAGGCTTGAATAGCTTTGTATGGAAAGCAGTCCTTCACTGATTGAACTGCCGATAACAGGTACAACCGAGTTTATGGCAAAGCGCATGGATCTTAAACCAAGAGCGTCTGTCCTTGATGCCACGGCTGTTTTTAGGGACAGTATAGTAACAAAAATTGCCGATATGGTTGAAATTGATTTCGTAATCAAATTTTTTAATGTATCCACAACAGAAGAAATGTTCAGCTCCTGCCTGATCCCCGAACAGATGCCAAGTGCCAGAAAACAATTTGTAACCGGTATAAATATCATCTGACTGAGATAATTCAAACCCTGTGCCAATGCAAGCAGCATTGTATTCACAGACATTGAAGTTGTTCCTCCGCCTGAGGTTGCTATGATAACGCAGAACGCAGGGAAAAAAGCAAAGGAAAAGTTTGAACACAGCTTAACAGTTGAGCAGCACAGGCTGATACAGCCTGTAATTCTCACAATCAGAAAAATGGATATTGCAAGACTTGTAACCGTAGAAAAGGTTGATGCAAGTTCACTGCTGTTCAGCTCACTGCTCATGGATTTGAAAAATGAGGTCAGAATAATAAAGCATATAACAATAAGACCTGCTTTAACGGGAGCATCGGCGCTGTTAATAACAACCTGCCAAATATGCTTCAATATATCTTTTAATGACAAATGCGTAAGCTTATCATAGTTAAAATCCGCAATTCCCAAATCTTCCAGAAAAGAGTATGTATCATCATCAAGCTCATCAAATGCTGATAAATCAAAGGAATTCAGATATTCATTGTAATTATCATCCTCAGCTGCGAAGCACACAGTCGGAGTAATGATGATTAAGATTAGTACAATTAAAAATCTTTTCATTTCAACAGTCCTGACACAGTATTAATTACAGCCTCAAACAAAGGCAGAATCATAATCAGAATTATAATTTTAGATGTGATTTCCGTCTGCGATGCAAGTGCGTTTTCACCGCTGTCACGGCATAAATCAACCACGAACTGCGTAATCAGTGTTGCACCGAGTATTTTAACCATCAGGGAAATATAAGGCTCTAAGCCTGAAATTTCGCCTGAAATCAGATAAATTTTATTTATTACATTGATAAAATCATTAACGACAATACCGAAAAGAAGTATCGAAGAGCACAGAGTCAGAATGAAAGCAAATTCACGCTTGGTATTTTTTAAAACAATAACCAGAACAAGGGTTATTAATGAAATTCCTGCAATCTTAATCATAAATCAAATAAGGACTTAACGGTTCTGAAAAGTGAGCTGATTTCGGGCACAAGCATCATTAATACAACAATAACACCCGCCAGCGTGGTGAACATTGCCTGCTCCTCTCTCCCGCTGCGTATCAGCACAATATTCAGCACTGCAACGATTATTCCGATTGCCGCAATTTTAAAAATAAAATCTACTTCCATTTATCCTCCTACATCAGTATAACTGACAGTAATAAGCCTGACGATATGCCGAATATTATGTAAAGCTTATAATGCTTGTCATAGTAATCCTGATATTGCTTATTAAGCATTTTAAAATATCCTGTAAATTCATCAACAATCATGATCTGACTGTCAATGTCATACATTCCTATTGAATTAAAAAGATTGATTATTTTTTGATTATCCTGCTGTGAGAGCGGTGAATTTTTTAATTCAAGGCTGAAATCAAAAAAATTAAGTCGTTCATCTTTTTTTAAAAGCCTTATAAT
>DKYL01000081.1 GCA_002493325.1 Ruminococcaceae bacterium UBA7101 | reverse complement strand
TCGAGCCTCGTCATCCGCTCCATTTAAAGCTGTGCTGAGCACAGCTTTTTTTATTTACTAAAAACCCCCTTGCAGCTTTATAAACTGCAAGGGGGTAGTTTTAATCAATCTGCTCTGATGAGCTTGAAACCACATCACCTGTATGTGCATCAATCCGATATCTATAGCCCATCGTTCCGTCATTGAAGGAAAAATCATAGTAGCGAAATCCGTTTTTAATTTCAGCCTCCTGTTCAGTAAACACAACATCATCCTCTTCAAGACCTGCAAGCTCCAGCACATCTGATTTTGCTTCGCCGATGCTGATGATAGCTGAATTATCATGGCTGATTGTCGGAATTTTAAATAACGACAATACCGTGATACCCACAGAAAACACCATAACAATAAATATTATAACTGTAAATACCTTTTTTTCACTTTTGCTCATATTTGTCCTTCATTACTCTTTTTTATTTTTAGAAACCAGAACCGCCCAGTAAAACAGCGGAATAATTAAAAATAACAGACTTGCATATCCCCACGCACCAATTGCAACGCTTAATAAGAGATACACTGTAACCACCATTTCAGGAACAGGCATAAGCAGTGCAAACACCTTTTTGTTATTCGCCTTGCAGGCAATGGCAAATCTGTAATAAATAGGAATTGTCATAAAGATTATCCACAAGGGATGCCAGATTTTAAACGCCATGGACAGTGCAACATATAAAAATGCCACTATAATCGGGAATGGGAAAATCAGGAGCTTTTTTGCTGCTTCAGGGTAAATTCCGAAATCATTTGCCTTTGAAAGCAGTGATTTCATTTTGCCCTTAAAATCCCTCTCCTTTTTACCTGTGTTTTTTACAATTACCTTGTCACCGCTTACGTCGAGCAGTTCATCAATAGTCAAACCATATATTTTTGATAACGCCATAAGATTATCAATTTCAGGCGAGGACTCTGCCCTCTCCCACTTTGAAATGGACTGACGGCTTATGCCAAGCTTTTCCGCCAGAACCTCCTGACTGTAACCGTTTTCCTTTCGGAGTTGCTGTAATCTGTTCGCTGTCATTATATCCATAATGTATTCACCTCTGTTTAATTTTCAGCATTTCATCCTGCTGATTTAATCAAATTATATCAAAAGTGCAATATTAAATCCATATACCGCAGTTTACAAAAGGGATTTTTTTGTCAACCGTCAGTTGCATCAGTCATTTGGGACATAATTTCTGTTCAGGCTTTCAATTGTTTTAACAGTTTCGCTGATTGTAGCATTAAAACTATCCTCATTTTCACCTGCGAAATAAACAAGGCTGTATTTATCCTTATCATAATCGGCATGGTCATCCATAAACTTAGGCACTCTGTAAGCCTCATCCTCAAAAGTGCTCCTGTATGTGTATTCACCGTCAATATAATAATTCTTATAGCCGTAATCATTTATAAGTCTTGCTGAAAATACACTCTCAAAGCTGCCGTCCTTATATTCATAAATCCTTGATGCAGCAGTGTAATTGTAATCACTGTCATAATTATAAACATTTGAACAGATTGCCGCCGACTTTTTATCCGTCCTGAGCATAAGATAGCTGACATCATTGTCGCTGAAATAGTTTGATATGGTATCTGTGCTGAATATCTTTTTGGTAACAGTCCCGTTCCAGCTATAAACCTCTACACAATAGGTAGGATTTTCAATAATGATAAACTGACCGTTATAGGCATTTGTTGCACTTTGCTTGAGCATTTTGCGGTAAACAAGAACAAGCTCCTCATTTTCATCACCGTCAAAGTCAATTAAATCAACATACGCCAGACCGTCAATATAGGTCAGTCCATTATCCTTTTGCACCTTTGCCTTGCCGTATTTTTCGTTTCTCGACTCAATGATTTTATAGTATGCCTCTGCCTTACGCTCAGCATCACTGCGCTGATTATTGATTGACGGCAGTGAAACAGTATGAAAGCTGTCAATATTGTCTGTAACAGTATCAATAATGCTTTCTGCCTTTGAGGTTTTGATAACAGACAGCTTTATGGTTTCAAAATCCTGCGCATTGATTTTACCCTTAACCGAATAAATATTATTTTTATAGTCATAGTCACAGCTCAAACTTTCCTTAAAGCTGTTGCCCTTCAGATTCAGCATTTTAACCTTGGAAGGGTCATCGGCAGAGGATTTACAGATATAATATTTATTATTTTTATAATAAAAAGAAATCCAGCTTCCATCCTTAATATCATTGGTGCTGTTGGCAGCATCACTGTAAAGCTTAACAAAATCCTTGCCGTCATAGCCCCATACCTCAAGGGTATAAACATTTTTATTATTATAACACAGCATCAGCTCAGCGTCGCCGTCATTGTTGAAATCCATCTGTCTTGCATAGCAAAGACCTGTAAGGCGAGCCATGCCCTTGCCGTAATCCTCGCTGTCAAGACTGTCAAACTTAGGTATGCCGTATTCCGTTATATAATCAGTACATACCTTGCCTGCATCCTTATAAAACTTATCAATCCTGTCATTCTGTGAATGAATCGTGTGACTGAAAATCAGAATAAACGCCGCAATCGTCACAACAAAAAGAACAAATGCCACTATCTTAAAAAGCATTGAGCTGAGATTAGGAAGTCTGAAAAGCTCCTTGACATCATCAAAGGAATTGCCGTGAACAAAATCTTCAACCGTGTGCTTTGCACGATGTGCCCAGCCGCTGAAATCAATATTTATTTTGCTGCTTGTCTTTATTTCAAGCTCTTCGGGGTCATCGTCAAAATAATTATATTTTCTCACAGCCGCCCTCCTTTGAACATAGTATCATTATAATTTTATCATATATGGTAAAAATTATCAATATTAAATATATGTATAAAAATCACATAAAAACCACAAAGCTCAGGAAAAAAATTCCTGAGCTTTCTGTTTATACAAAAGTACACAAAATCTATGAATAGTTAATTAAATTTAAGTCTTTTTTTGTTAAGCACAATGGATATGCACAACAACATTATGCCCACAATCACCATAGGCACAAAGCTTGCCTTTGCCGACTCCATCGTCAATGGTGTGACATCATAAAATATCGGGAAAAATGCCCCGTCAATGCTGTAAGCAATCATCGGATTTCCGATAGTATAAACCAATACCATCAGTAAAGTTATTGGTATTGATTTCGTGAGATATGTTAAAAACTGAACAAAGCAGTAGTAAAATAAACAGACGCAAAAGAGCTTTACAGGCTCATATTTCAAAGTGCTGTCAGCCTTAATGTAAGATGCAAACTGAATAATGGATACCGCAAAAAACAGTATAAATGCAATAAAGGTGTCCATCGTCTTTATTTTATTTTTACAGACAAACAGCAATTCATTACCAAGCCCTTCAATGTAATCTCTGTTGATAAAAACAACCCACCATATACTGCACACAGGTATAATAATCAGCGAAAACTGCATCACCGTCATTGCAAAAAACGGTCTTGTTCTTTCACTCATATAGGAAATCAGGCAGATAAACGGCAGAAATAGGTCTGCCACAGCTATCGGAATAAAGAAATTCCAGTGCAGATTTTTAAGGTGAAAATACAGCCTTTGAAGGACCAGCCTTATATTCCCTTGAGTAAGCATATGTATCCATCCTCTATTGCAGCCACGCCCTTTTCATAGTCAAGGCTTTCATTTGACAGTACACGCATAAGCTGCTGTCCGTCACGCTCAAAATATTTCTGTATAACTGCCTTTTCACTCAGCTTTGCCGCATCATTTACGGGAACAAAATAAACCTTGTCCTTTGCACACTGCTCAATCTCGCTGCAGCTTCCGCTTTTAATAATATTGCCGTCATTCATAACAATGATTTTATCACAAACAGCTTCAATATCCTCAACGATATGTGTTGAAATAATAACCGTTTTTTCCTTTGACAAGCGTGAAATAATATTTTTAAAACGCAGCCTTTCCTCAGGGTCAAGCCCTGCAGTGGGTTCATCAAAAATCATAATCTCAGGGTCGCCGAGCAGTGCCTGTGCTATACCAAGACGTCTGAGCATACCGCCGCTGAAGGCACCCACCTTTTTGTCAACAGCATCACTGAGGTTAACAATTTCAAGCACACGCTTCGCATCCTGCTCAGCAGTCTTTTTGTCAATGCCCTTCAGGTTCGCCATAAGCATAAGCGCCTCAACAGGCTTAAGCTCCTTGAATATGCCGAAGCCCTGTGGCAGATAGCCGAGGCTTGAAATATATTCCTTTGATTTACCGATAGGCTTGCCGTTATAAAGAATCTTACCCTCTTTAGGCTGATATAAGCCTGCCATACTTCTGATAAGCGTGGTTTTGCCTGCACCGTTGGGACCGAGCAAGCCGTAAACACCGCTTGTAAAGGTGAAATCAACACCCTTTAATACCGTGTTTTTTTTAAATTTCATTTTCAGAGATTTTATTTCAATCATTCGACCCAATCTCCTTTTCGTAATTTTCATACATTATATCTGTTTCAGTCTTTTCGCCGATTTGGGAAACAAGTTCCTCAACTGTACAATCAAACTGCTCAGTGAGATGCCTCTCAAGCCACTTGAAGGCATTATCAATACCATACTCGTCTATCTTTTGGGCAAGGATATAATCCGAGCTGTTTTTGTCTGCATCTGACAGTTCACCATTTTTATAAGCCTCGCAGAATTTATACAGCTCGCTGTCTTTATCATAATAGGTAAGCATTTTATAATATAAATCCATGACTACAGTCGACTTTTGCGTATATTCATATCCGTCAACAAGATAAGAGGCGCTATTAAACAACATATGGTCCGATGCTTCAAAATACTCTGAATATTCTGTATTTGTTGTTAGTCTTGGATTCATTATTAGCGTTTTTCCTTTAAGCTTATCACTGTTGTCCTTTATGGTGTTAAAAATATCAGATCTAACAGAATCCATATTAAATTCTTCATCAATATATTTATATATTAATCTGCAGCCTTCAATTTCAGTTTCTTTATAAAAACCAGATACTACAGTTAATCCGTTTGACATACCTGAAAACTCATTTTCTGCTACTTTATCAAGATTTGAAAAGACTTCATTCTTCGTATCAATTTTCAATTTAATAGGCACAGGATTATCAAGCAGTGTTCTTAAATATCCTTGGGTCTGTATATTAAAAATATAATGAAAACCATTAATTGGGTAATATGCAAATCCTGCAGGCAAATAAGCACCCTGTGAATTGCTAAAATATGTAGGACTAAAGCCCTCATAATCAAAACAAATTTCATCAGTCATCAAGTTACCATTTTCAGGATAAACAGTTATATAATCACTATAACGGTCATATTTTAGTCTATTTCCATTTGCATCAAATATATCCTTTATTTTATATCCTCTGTAAAGTGTAAATTTATAAGCGTCAAGTGATTTATTATCAACACCAATACCAACTGTTGCTTTAAGTTGCCTATTGATTTTAAAATTCATATCCATAGATGTTATGTTAAAATCTGCAGGCTCATTATATTGCATTGGTCGCTCTTCAATCGGTGTTGATTCATTATAATAAAAAACACCTTCACAGGTTCCGCGTATCATATCATCTTTACTCGGTAGATATTCTGAATGCGGCAAATTAACGAATACTCCTGTCATAACAACAGTTATTAACAAAGCACTTGCAATTGCACTTTTCAGAATTTTATTCTTTTTTATAACTAAAAGAGATAATATTCCTAAAACCAAAGCCAACCAAAAAAGTATAAGCATATAATTATGACTGTTCATAGGAAAACCATATACATCATAATTATACCCTGAAAAATTATGAGGTAAAATTTCAAACATATAGAAAAATGGGTAAATATCAATTTTTCCTGTTGCAAATAGAACTAATCCCGGTATTGCTAAAACCAACGGAGAAAACATAAATGCACACAGTATCATCAACACATAGGAAATGATATTACTCTTTATTTTAGAAAGGGTTATACCTATAAGCACTGCTAAAGTATCTGCAGCAAACAAATAAATCATGTTCAGCTTAATTGCATAGGAATAATATGCCCAATCCACCTCTTGAATTTTGAACACTCCTGCAAAAGCCAATAGTGTTAACACTATGGTAAACCCCAATGCAAAAAGTTCCAAAAGAAAAAATTGATTTAGTCTAAATATATTACCTTTTTGGGTTACAGATAAACATTCGTTAAAATCATCTCTTTGTGCTTTTGCAAAATATTCATACGATATAAACAAAAAAAGGATAAACAAAACAGCGGTAAATTCCAACACTACTCGTTCACCATAAAGCACTTCCGTTGTATTAAAATTTGTAAATACCTGTTTTGCACAATATCCCACTATACCAACAAAGGCAATTATACAGGGAATCATACAGATTTTTAGTTTTTTAAACAAATCTACAGCATATCTAAACATAAGTCCTCCTAAAAAACCGAAGGAAGGAAACCTTCCTCCGGTATATTTTTACCACATCCAACCGTAAGCGTAAACACCATTCACTGAACCATAATCATCAAGACATAATCTCCACCATGGTCTAACGCTCCTTGTAGAAGAATGCGTATGTGAACAATTAGATATTGGCGAAACTAATATCTGCACAGTATCATCTTCATAATTAGACTGATCCTGATTTGTAGCATATTGTCCATAAAACCAACATTTTTGCTTTTCACTACAGTTTCTGCCTTCAAAATCCACATAAGTAGCTTTCATTGCTCCCGAATATGTTTTATACTGTTCAGGATAAAGCGTTACATTGAATGCCTCTACTGTCGGATGTTCCCAAGCATAGCAAAGCATTGCCATTGAGCTCATAGACACAAGCATAATTGCTGACAAAGCAAAAGACATTAAGGACTTTTTGCTTAATTTAAAATGTTTCATAAAACTATCCTCTTTTCTGTAAAATTTTGTTGTATTTTATCGAATAAACAATTTGTGTACTTTTTTCAAATCGATTTGTAAATTTGTACAATTTAATCTTATCACCGCAACAAATATATGTCAACATTTTCCACCAAAATAAATTTGTGAAAATTTTTGTTACCTGTTTTTGTGTAAAATGACGAAAAATGTCCTGCAGAATTTTCTCTGTATATACATCGTTAATCAATGCATATACATTGTAACACAATGTATTGATTTTGTCAACAAAAAAGGCATCCCTTGCGGAATGCCTTTGCTTTTGGACACTCGTGTCGGCGCAACACCAACATCAATTGTTCAAATTAAATTTTCTTATTTAGAAGCCTCTTCAACTGCAACTGCACAAGCAACGGTTGCGCCTACCATTGGGTTGTTACCCATACCGATAAGACCCATCATTTCAACGTGTGCAGGAACTGATGATGAACCGGCGAACTGAGCGTCACCGTGCATTCTGCCCATTGAGTCTGTTAAGCCGTATGAAGCAGGACCTGCTGCCATATTATCAGGATGAAGTGTACGACCTGTACCGCCGCCTGATGCAACTGAGAAATAAGTCTTGCCGTTTTCAAGTGCCCACTTCTTATAAGTGCCTGCAACAAGGTGCTGGAAACGAGTTGGGTTCGTTGAGTTACCTGTGATAGAAACATCAACGCCCTCGTGCTTCATAATAGCAACACCCTCAAGAACATCGTTAGCACCGTAGCACTTAACAGCTGCTCTTTCACCGTCTGAGAATGCCTTTTCACTTTCAATGTTAAGCTCGCCTGTATAGAAATCATAATCTGTCTTTACATAGGTGAAGCCATTGATACGAGAAATAATATATGCAGCATCCTTACCAAGACCGTTAAGGATAACCTTAAGAGGCTCTTTACGAACCTTATTTGCTGTTCTTGCAATACCGATTGCACCCTCAGCAGCAGCGAAGGATTCGTGACCTGCCAAGAAAGCAAAGCACTTTGTTTCTTCACTGAGGAGCTTTGCACCAAGATTACCGTGACCAAGACCAACATTTCTCTGCTCAGCAACCGAACCCGGGATACAGAATGCCTGAAGACCGATACCGATTGCAGCAGCAGCCTCAGATGCAGACTTAACCTCTTTTTTAAGTGCAACAGCTACACCGAGTGTATAAGCCCAGCTTGCATTCTCAAAAGCGATTGGCTGAACGCCCTTAACAATAGCGTCAACATCAATGCCCTTTGATAAGCATAAATCTCTTGCTTCTTCAAGACTTGAAAGACCGTACTCAGCAAGACACTTTTCAATTTTAGCAAGTCTTCTTTCCTTGCCTTCAAATTTTACATCATTTGCCATTTCACTGTCCTCCTTATCTTATTCTTCTCTTGGGTCGATATATTTTGCAGCATTTGCAAAACGACCGTAATTACCGATATTTGCTTTATATGCTTCGTCAGGAGTTTTGCCGTGGCGGATATCCTCAAGCATCTTACCAACCTTAACGAACTCGTAGCCGATAACCTCGCCCTCTTCGTCAAGCGCCATACGGGTTACATAACCCTCAGCCATTTCCATATAACGAACGCCCTTAAGCTTTGTTGAGAACATTGTGCCAACCTGTGAACGAAGACCCTTGCCAAGATCCTCAAGAGCAGCACCAACAACCAAGCCGCCCTCAGAGAAAGCAGACTGTGAACGACCGTAAGCAAGCTGCTTAAAGATTTCTCTCATAGCAACATTGATAGCATCACAAACAAGGTCTGTATTTAAGCATTCAAGAAGAGTTTTGCCAGGGAGAATTTCTGCAGCCATTGCAGCTGAGTGTGTCATACCTGAGCAGCCGATTGTTTCAACAAGAGCCTCTTCAACAATACCGTCCTTAACATTAAGGCTGATTTTGCATGCACCCTGCTGTGGAGCACACCAACCGATACCGTGTGAAAAACCGCTGATGTCTGAAATTTGATAAGATTTTACCCATTTACCTTCTTCAGGTATTGGAGCCGGACCATGATGAGGACCTTTTTTTACGGTACACATCTGTTCAACTTCATTTGAATAGACCATACTATTACTCCTTCCAATTAACGAATTGTCATAAAAATAATTTTAAAAAAATTACCACGATTATTATAACCAATTTACCATATATCTGCAAGAGTAAATGTGAAAAAAAAGGATTAATTTAGCAGTTATATTTTGTATATATTGCTAACGCACAAAAAATTTGTTATACTAATTATATTATTAACATTTATTATACAAAGGAGATTTTTTATGAAAATCAAGAACGGATTTGCAAAAAGAGAAATTGCCGGATCATATATAGTTGTGCCTGTGGGAAACACAAGCAACGAATTTAACGGAATGATAACCCTTAACGAGAGTGGCTCTTTCTTCTGGGATTGCTTTACAAATGACATTACCATTGATGATGCCGTGAAAAAGGTTACTGCCGAATATGATATTGACGAGGCTACTGCAAAAAAGGATATTGAAGGCTTTGTAAAAATGCTGAAAGAAAATAATCTGATTATCGGATAAAGGATTATTATTGACAAAGTAATTATGATTTATTATAATAATGCATACATTATATATTAATAGTATGCGCCATTAGCTCAGCAGGATAGAGCGTTCGCCTCCTAAGCGAAAGGTCGGGGATTCGAATTCCTTATGGCGCGCCATTGCAAAGTCTGGCAAAAAATACCAGACTTTGCTTTATTTTTGCATATGATTGTTAATTGATTAACAATTTATTGTTGAATGTGACAAACTTTCAAAGAAAGCATTGACAAAAAGTTGAACAATAATATAATAGTATAGCAAAGTTTTTTATAAACTATAAATATTTTTATATAAGAGAGGATTTAATTATGGCAAGAGTTTATAATTTCAGTGCAGGTCCTTCAACCCTTCCCGAGAAGGTATTGGAGCAGGCTGCAGCAGAGATGATGGATTATCAGGGCAGCGGTCAGTCCGTTATGGAGATGAGCCACCGTTCAAAGGTATTTGACAAAATCATTAAGGATGCAGAGGCTTTAATGCGTGAGCTTTACAACATTCCTGATAACTACAAGGTTCTGTTTTTACAGGGCGGTGCATCTGCACAGTTTTCAGCTATTCCGCTTAACTTTATGAACGGCACAGGCAAGGCTGATTATATCATCACAGGTCAGTGGGCAAAGAAGGCTTTTCAGGAAGCACAGAAATATGGTGACGTTGTTGCTGCTGCTTCATCTGCTGACAAGACCTTCAGCTATATTCCTAAGACTAAGGCTGAGGATTTCCGTGATGATGTTGACTATGTTTATATCTGTATGAACAACACCATTTACGGTACTGTTTACAAGGAGCTCCCTCCTGTCGGTGATAAGGTACTCATTGCCGATGTATCATCCTGTGCGCTTTCAGAGCCGCTTGATATCAGCAAGTTCGGCGTTGTTTACTTTGGTGCGCAGAAGAATGTTGCACCTGCAGGTCTTGTTGTTGCAATCATCCGTGAGGACTTACTCGGCAAGGCTCGTGACATCACCCCTGTTATGATGGATTACAAAATTCAGGCAGATGCTGATTCACTTTACAACACACCTCCTTGCTGGACAATTTACATCTGCAAGCTTGTTCTTGAGTGGATTAAGAATGACATTGGCGGTCTTGCAGCAATGAAGGAAAGAAATGAGAAGAAGGCTGCTGTTCTTTATAACTTCCTTGATAATTCAAAAATGTTCAAGGGCACAGTTGTTCCTGAGGACCGTTCACTTATGAATGTTCCGTTCATCATTGGTGATGATGAGCTTGAGAAGAAGTTCATTGCCGAGGCTACAGAGGCTGGCTTTGTTAACCTTAAGGGTCACAGATCAGTAGGCGGAATGAGAGCTTCTATCTACAACGCTATGCCAATTGAAGGTGTTGAAAAGCTTGTAGAGTTCATGGCAAAGTTTGAAAAAGAAAATGCTTAATTGATTAAATCATTCTACTGATAGCTTAAGCTTTTCAACATACCATTCTCCAAATCTTTGATTTGGGAAAAACAGTCCGGGGGACTGTTTTGTAGAATGGTGGAAGCCTGCAAGGCAGAGTTTATGGCAAAGTTTGAAAAAGAAAATGCTTAATTTAATAACTCTAACTTTTAATCTTAACGGAGGTAAAGACGAATGTTTAACATTAAAACATTAAATAAAATTTCTAACGTGGGTCTTGATAAATTCGACACTGCTAAATATGCATATGGTGACGATATTGAAAACCCACAGGCAATTATGGTTCGTTCTGCATCTATGCACGATATGGAAATGCCTGAGTCACTGCTTGCTATCGCAAGAGCAGGTGCAGGTGTTAACAATATTCCTGTTATGGATTGTGTAGAAAAGGGTATTGTTGTATTCAACACACCCGGTGCCAACGCAAATGCAGTTAAGGAAATGGTTATCTGCGGTCTGCTTCTTTCAAGCAGAAAGGTAACAAAGGCGATTGACTGGTGCAAAACAATCAAGGACGAGGGCGACAATGTAGGCAAAGCTGTTGAAAAGGGCAAGAGTGCTTTTGCAGGTCCGGAAATCAAAGGCAAAACCCTTGGTGTTATCGGTCTTGGTGCTATCGGCAGACTTGTTGCTGAGGCTGCTGTTGACCTTGGTATGAAGGTTATCGGCTATGACCCATTCCTCCCTGCTGACGCTGAACTTAAAGCAGGCATTACACTCAACAACAATCTTGATGAAATTTTCCCTGTTGCGGATTATATCACACTTCACGTTCCGCTCACCCCTGAAACAAAGGGTCTGATTTGTGCAGAAAATATTGAAACAATGAAGGACACTGTTAGAATTATGAACTTTGCACGTGGTGACCTTGCAGTTTCTGCCGATATTATCGACGCACTTGAAAACGGTAAGCTTGCCGCTTATGTTACAGACTTCCCATCAGCAGACATCATTGGTGTTGACGGCGTTATCGCAATCCCTCACCTTGGTGCTTCTACACCCGAAAGTGAAGAAAACTGTGCATCAATGGGTGCTTTGGAGCTTATTGATTTCTTAGAAAACGGCAACATCAAGAATTCTGTTAACCTGCCCGCTGCTTCACTGGCAAGAACAGGTGTTGCAAGAATCACTGTTATTCATAAGAATCAGCCGAATATGATTGCAACCATCACCGACACAATCAGCAAGGACGGAATCAACATTTCTGCTTTTGTTGACAAGAACCGCGGTGAGTGGGCATACTCAATCATTGATGTTGATACCGAAACATCACAGCAGGTTATTGACGATATTACTGCTATTGACGGCGTAATCAAGGTAAGAGTAATTAAATAATTCAGATAACAAAAAAGAACTAACCGTGTGTGCGGTTAGTTCTTTCAGCGTGTAGAAAAAGTCAAAT
>DKYL01000084.1 GCA_002493325.1 Ruminococcaceae bacterium UBA7101 | reverse complement strand
CCAAATTAGTAATTTATATAAATATTAAAATATATATAATAATATTATTATTAATTTTACGATTATATCATTTCGCGATTTATTTGTCAAATTTTTGCTGTATTATTTATCATTCATCACAAGATATTCTTTTGTTACCTTGTTTGAGGCATTTAAGCCTTTAAGAATAAAGCCGTGGTCACCGTGAACTTCAACCAATTTACAGTCAGGATATAATTCCTTGGCTTTTTGCGAGTATTCTAATTTTACTAACTTATCCTCAATGCCGTGAACAATAAATACAGGTTTTTTGAATTTGCATATCTGTTCATAGGGCTCAATGGATTGTGCATCAAGAACATATTTTTTGCTTAGCAGAATGAATAATCCGAAAAATTTGTCGGGTATATTTTCAGGGTCAATTTTTGTTCCTATAACACAGCCCCTTCTTGCATCATCCGGAATACAGAGTGCAGGGTAGTATAATATAAGCCTTTGAATATCCGCTTCTCTTTTAACTCCTGCCAGTGCGCTGACAAGACCGCCCTGACTGCAGCCGCAAAGCGTGATTCGATTATTGTCTACAATATCAAGAGCTTTTGCATAATCAAGCACATCAATAAGATTTTCCGTTTCGGTAAAAATACTCATATCAGTGCTTTTACCACAGGATATTCCGCTGCCTGAGCAGCAGAAATCATACATTATAACAACATAACCCTCATCAATAAAGGGCTTTGCATAAGGTGAGGTAATCAGCATATTGCTGGCATAGCCGTGGCTTATAATAACTGTTTTTGTCGGTACTTTGACACCTGAGTTCAATATAATACCTCTGAGTTTTTTGCTGTTGCTTATAATTGAAAAACTTTGTATTTTCATAAATTAACCCCCTGTGTATTTTGTGTTATCAAGCTTATTATAACATAAAATACGCAGAGGGTAAAGATACAGTAATCTATTGCATTATGCAGATTGTTTTTGCTTTGCAATATCTTTTCTGAACAGCAGTTTGAATGCAGTTCTTACAAACGGCTGAATGAAAAACAATTGTGTGAAGAAAGCGAAGGGGAAGTTAAAGCAAACAAGCTTTAACCAGTTGGCAAGGAGTGTGACTATTGAAAAGTCGTTGTAATAAGGATAATAGAATATAGCCGCTAAAAAGCTCATTGCAGGGCACATTAAGCCGACTGTCGCACAAATAATAGCAGTTTCAAATATTACAGGGTTAGTTGTTCTCGGGTCAAAAACCTTGCTTGCTAATTTGAATGAAGCAGGGCTTCCCATTACACATTCAAGCCCGTAAGCAAAGCAAAATTCAATCAGAATAACAGCCCATATCGGCAGCATTCTGCCAAACATATACACTCCGCCTTGTGCACGGATTGCGTGCAGCACGCTGTCAGCACCCGTTATTTCCATTAACGTACTTCCGTTTACCACATACAGACTGTAAAACACATATGCGTGAACTGTGATAACTACAGTGATAAGGGCAAAAATCATTCTTTGAAATTGGTTTCTCGGCATAATAAATTCCTCCGTTTTTTGACATAAAAAAACAAGCAATGACAGCATTATAAATCAGTACTGCATAATTTTACATAATTACCGTAATCAGATTTACATGCTAAGCATTACTTGTGTCGTTTATGTCTGTTTATTTTTATTTATTGCCTATGGATTATATCAAATTTTTCTTCAGGAAGTCAAGAGAAATTTTTGCTTATTTTGTGTGAGAAATGAACTCGTTCGGTGTTATATTATATTCCTTTTTAAAAGCGGAAATAAAGTGTGATTGCGAGCAGAACCCCAGTGAAGAGGAAATCTTTTTGCTGTCAGCACCCTCCCATAGCAAGGTTTTAGCAAGCTCAAGCTTCTGCTTTAATATATAGTTGCTCAGACTGTCTCCGATTTCTTTTTTGAACAGATGTGACAGATAATCTGCAGAAATTCCGCAGTGCCGGCTGATTTCTTTTACTGTGATTTTCTTAGTTATGTTTTTGTTGATATACGCAATTGACTTTCTGATATGAGGTGAGTGGACAATTTTATCTCTGCTTTCCTTGACCATATTTGTCAGCTCCATAATTTTATTGGTAAGCAGAATCATGATATCGGTTGTGCTTTCTGCTTCATCAATCTTTCTTATAAAATTGTCGGAAAAGCTGTATGCCTCAAGCTCGCTGAGTCCGCCCTGTATGGCATAACGTGTGGCAAGTGCCATAGTGCTGACTGCAATGTATTTGAATTGCATTAAGCTGTTGCCTGACATTTCACCAACAAATATTCCGCTGCTTATCAGGGGCTGAACCTGTTCCAGCAGTTTTTTTGGATTACCTTCCTTAACACAGGAAAACAGTCTTATTTCATCACGGTAGGATGTGTGAATAAGACCTCTCTGAAGCTGCTCGTAAAGCGATTTGTCAATTTCTTTTGGAATGGTATTAATGCTCAGCAATTCATCATAATTCATAGTTGCCACCTCAAGGATAACATATAATTTTTTTATAGCTTTGTCAACAGGTAAAAATGCTTAATCAAGGATATATAATATATTCTAAGATTTTTGATATAATTTATTCCGATAACAGGCAACTGCAGGTTGCTTGATAACTGAGAAATGTTATAGTATACTGTGCTTGAGGTGATAAGTATGGAAACAAAAGAAATTATATTGGAATTGCGCAATAAGAAAGGTTTAACTCAGAATGAGCTTGCTGAAAAAGTGTTCGTTACAAGACAAGCCGTTTCTAAATGGGAGGCTGGGGAGTCAATTCCCAATACCGAAACATTAAAGCTGCTTTCAAGGTTGTTTGATGTTTCAATCAATACACTTTTAGGTTCTCCGAACAAATTGATTTGTCAGTGCTGCGGTATGCCTCTTGATGACAGCTCAATCAGTAAAGAGCCTGACGGAGCATTTAATGAAGACTACTGTAAATGGTGTTATACCGATGGCGATTTTGCCTATAAGGATATGGATGTGCTGATAAACTTCCTTTCAGAGCATATGTCAAATGAAAGCTTTTCCAAGGAACAGGCAAGAGCCTATTTCAGCGAGCAAATACCGAAGCTTAAATACTGGCTCAAGAGAAATCAATAATTTTGTTTATTGAAATAAAATACTTGAATATTTTAACTGCTAATGTTATATTGTAAATAATAAGTCTTGATTTAATCAAGATAAGGAAAGGAGTTTGATTATGGGAGTTATTTTTGAGGTGGCTATCGCTTAAAAATAAATACCATCAATGCAAAAATGCACAGTTTAACTGTGTTTATTTGTGTTACCACTCAAACCTTTCGTGAAATTAAACTTTAGGACACGCAAGGCGTGTCCTTTTTGTGCTCATTTTTAAGCATAGCCGCCATAGAATATTTTTAATAATTAATAATATTTTGGAGGAACTTAAATTGAGTTTTATTCATAAATCAAAAAATACAATTATCGAATTAAATACTTATAAAAACATGATTAACGAGATTGAGGATAATCAATACTTAATCAGTATGGTGCCTGTTCAGGAAATACTGAGATTAGGCTATGAACTTGGTCTGAATGAAAACAGCAAGGTTTTAGATTTATGTTGTGGATATGGTACTGTTCTCAAAGTGTGGAATGAAGCATTTGGAATATTGGGCGTAGGTGTTGATATTTGCAAAGATTTTATTCATATAGGAAAAAAACGATTGAAAAACAGTGGTATTGATAGTATCAAACTAATCCATAAAGATGTCACTAAGTATAAAGACGATACCAAATATGATATTGTCATTTGCAGTGAAACGATTGATTCTATTGAAAATACATTTCAACTTGGTGAAAAGTTTTTGAAAAAAGGAGGTACATTGCTTTATCAAAAGGTTTTTTCAACTGCCCCCGATGTACCAAAAGAACTTGATGAGTTTGATGGTGGTGTATTTCCATTACCCGAGCTAAACAAGATATTCAATGATTTAGGCTATTACATAAATCATTTTGCAACAGGTACAGAAAACGATTGGAATCGCTATTACACTTGGAGTGTTCGCAGGGATATGGATAAACTGCGTAAAAAGCCAAATAATCAGGAGCAGAAAGAGCGAGTGGATTATTGGAATTATATGCATTTTAAATATCGTATGCCATATGAAAATCAAGCTTTGTTTGGCTTACAGAAATTATAATCAAAAATGCAGCTGGGAAACCGGCTGCATTACTTTTGTCTGATTATATATTCAATAAAGCTCGCAGAGCATAAAAAAACTCCAAGTCCATAAAGACTTGGAGTTTGATGAAAGCAAATTATCTCTTTGAGAACTGTGGTGCTTAACAACCGATTTTCACTCGCTGCGAAAAGGTTCACTGAACCTTTTCTGCCAAATCAAAGATTTGGAGCCTCGTATCTTAAGAAAGCTGGCAGAGCATAAAAAACTCCGAGTCCATAACAGACTCGGAGTTTTGAAATAACAGATTATCTCTTTGAGAACTGTGGTGCTCTACGAGCTTTCTTAAGACCCGGTTTCTTTCTTTCCTTCATACGTGGGTCACGTGTGAGGAAGCCAGCCTTCTTAAGAGCAGGGCGGAGAGCCTCGTCATACTGAAGAAGAGCTCTTGCAATACCGTGACGGATAGCACCAGCCTGACCTGTAACGCCACCACCGTTTACACGGCAAACGATGTCGAACTTATCAGTTGTTTCTGTAAGAGCGAGAGGCTGACGAACGATGAGCTTGAGTGTTTCAAGACCGAAGTAATCGTCAATATCCCTGTCATTGATTGTGATTTTGCCGGTACCTGCATAAACACGTACACGAGCTACAGATTCTTTTCTTCTACCTGTTCCGTAGAAATAAGGATTTGTTTCGTACATTATTCAGATACCTCCTTACATTTCCCAAGCCTGTGGCTGCTGAGCCTCATGCTTGTGTTCTGCACCCTTATAGATGTGACATCTTGTGAGCTGCTTTCTGCCCTGTGTTGTGTCAGGAATCATACCCTTAACAGCGAGCTTCATAGCAAAGTCACTCTTTTCATTCATAAGAGTACCGTACTTAACTTCTTTGAGGTTACCGATGTAACCTGTGTGGTGCTGATAGAGCTTCTTGTTGAGCTTGTCGCCTGTAAGAACAGCCTTATCAGTGTTGATGATAATAACAAAGTCACCGCAATCAACATTTGGTGTGAAGATTGGCTTGTGCTTGCCTCTTAAAAGAACAGCAGCTTCAGCAGCTACTCTGCCAAGCGGCTTGTCAGCAGCATCAATTACATACCAGTTGCGGGTGATTTCGTCAGCTTTTGGCATAAATGTTGACATAATCATTTCCTCCGTTGATATATTTGGATTTACAATCCTTTTTCTTTTGCCTACATATAATAGCACAGGGGGATTCATTAGTCAACAATAATTTTATAAAAATAGTGATTATCTCTTAAAAACTCGCAAATACTCACTTTTTCGCATATAAATCTGAATAATTATTTACAAAAAGGAGGGGGAAATTATGGATGGATGTTCGCTCAACTTATCCATTTCGGCACTTGCCTGTGCACTTGCTCAGGGCAGAAGCAATGATGAAATAAGTCTGCTTGCAGTTTTCTTCACGCAGCTTGGGGATTCACTGGAAACCATAGCGGCGGCAAATGAGATTTGCTGCAATAATAATGGTAATAAAAGCAATAATATAAATACTGCTTGAAATCCTACCAAAGCAGTAGTATAATAATCCTATATTTTTTAGGAGATTAAATATAATTATGAAAATAAGCGATATATTAAAAGATAAAAAGGTAACTGTTTCCTTTGAGGTTTTTCCGCCAAAGGAATGGGCAAAAATTGATGATACCAAAAGAGTCATAGAAGAAATGGTTAAGGACAAGCCGGCGTGGATGAGTGTTACCTATGGTGCGGCAGGAACAACAAGCGGTTTTACAACCGAAATTGCAAATGCAATCAAAAAAGACGGTGTTACACCGCTGTCACATTTAACCTGCATCAATTCCACAAGGGATAAGGTCAGCAGTGTTCTTCATGAACTTAAAGCCAATGGCGTTGAAAATATTCTTGCACTGCGCGGTGACAAGCCAAAGGATTTTGAGCCTGCCGAAACGCCGGATTACCACTACGCATATGAGCTGATTCACGATATTAAAGCTAAGGGCGATTTCTGTATCGGCGGTGCCTGTTATCCCGAAATTCATCCTGATTCACCAAACAGAGTTGAGGATATTGCAAGACTCAAGGAAAAGGTTGACTGCGGTCTTGATTTCATTACAACACAGATGTTTTTTGATAATGATGCTTTTTATAATTTCAGAGAAATGTGTGCAATAAAAGAAATCAATGTGCCTATTGTTGCAGGTATTATGCCGATTACCAATGCAAAGCAGATTAAAAGATCTGTTGAGCTTTCAAACTGCTCTGTTCCCAAAAAGTTTGAAAGGATTATGGAACGTTTCGGTGATAATCCTGAGGTTATGAAGCAGGCAGGTATTATTTATGCTACCGAGCAGATAATTGATTTAATGGCGAATGGTGTTAATAATGTTCATATTTATACGATGAACAAGCCTGATGTGGCACATAAGATTATGGAAGGACTGTCAGCAATTATAAATGAATAGGGCAGAAATTTTAAGATATTTAAGAACATCATCAAAAACGGATGATGAAAGGCTGCTGAGGCTTATTGACAGCTGCTGTGACGAGGTTAATAAATGTGTTCATCCTAAAACGCTGCACAGAATTTTTGATTGTGTTGTGGATGACAGCAGTGTGACAATAGGTGATTATGTTTTTAAAAGCACCCGACTTGCCGATAATTTAAAGGGATGCAAAAGAGTGTGCGTTTTCGGTGCGACCTTAGGTACGGAATGTGATCGCCTGCTTAGAACCTACAGCAGTACGGATATAGCCAAAACAGCAGTTTTGCAGGCTTGCCTTGCGTCAAAAATCGAGGAGGTCTGCGACAGTCTTGAGGATAAGCTGAGATCTGAGGGATTGACGCTCAGACAGCGTTATTCACCGGGCTATTTTGATTTGGATATAAAAGAAAACAAAAAAATTTTTGAACTCATAGATTTAACGAAAAGAATAGGACTTGCTATCACAGACACTTATCAGATGGTTCCTTCAAAGTCTGTGACAGCATTTATAGGTATTGAGAATGATTAAGTTTTTTGACGGCGGAATGGGCAGTATGCTCAATCTCAGGGCAGGGGAGCTGCCCGAAAAACTGAATATAGCAGAGCCTGAAAGGGTTTTTGCGGTGCATAAGGGATATGCCGAGGCAGGTGCGGAGTATATCACTGCCAATACTTTCGGCGCAAATTCACTGAAATATGACAATGTAGCTGAGCTTGTTAAGGCTGGTGTTGCACTTGCAAAAAAGGCAGGCAAAAAGGTTGCACTTGACATAGGACCAACAGGTAAGCTGTTAAAGCCAATGGGTGATCTTGATTTTGAAAGGGCAGTTGAGCTTTTTAGTGAGGTCGTTGTTGCAGGTAAGGATGACAGTGATGTTATAATCATTGAAACGATGAGTGATACCTATGAGCTTAAGGCTGCTGTTCTTGCTGCCAAAGAAAACAGTGATTTGCCTGTTATCACGTCAATGATTTTTGATGAAAAGGGAAGGCTTCTCACAGGCGGTGACGTTAAATCTGCGGCTGCAATGGTTGAGGGGCTGGGTGTTGATGTTATAGGTATTAACTGTGGTCTTGGTCCAAAGCAGATGCTTGAACTTGTTAAGGAATTGAGGACCTGCACCTCTCTGCCTATTCTTGTTATGCCTAACGCAGGCTTGCCTGAGTCTGTTGACGGAAAAACCGTATATAATGTGTCACCCGAAGAGTTCGCTCAGGATATGGAGGAAATTGCAAAAATCGGTGTATCCTATCTTGGCGGCTGCTGCGGCACTACGCCTGAGCACATTAAAGCAATGATTGAACGCTGCAAAAATATGGATGACAGCGTTCCTGAAAAGAAAAATGAAACTGTTGTTACGTCCTATTCAACAGCCGTTACAATCGGTGATAAGCCCGTTGTTATCGGTGAAAGAATTAACCCTACCGGTAAAAAGCTGTTTAAAGAAGCCTTAAGAAATAACGATATTGATTATGTAATTAAAGAAGGACTTGCACAGCAGGACAAGGGTGCACATATCCTTGATGTGAATGTTGGTCTGCCTGAAATTGACGAGGTTAAGTGGCTGAAGGATGCAGTCTATAATCTGCAGAGCGTTCTGCCGCTGCCTTTGCAGCTCGACAGCTCTGACCCATTGGCACTTGAGGCGGCAATGCGTATTTATAACGGCAAGCCTATGGTGAACTCGGTGAACGGCAAGGCTTCCTCCATGAAAGAGGTATTTCCGCTTGTTAAGAAATACGGCGGTGTTGTTGTATGCCTTTGCCTTGATGAAAATGGTATTCCATCTACTGCTCAGGGCAGAATTGAGATAGCAGAAAAAATAATAAAAACTGCTGCCGAATACGGTATTGATAAAAAGGATTTGGTTGTTGACGCACTTGTTATGACCATTTCAACGGACAAGAACAATGCAATTGAAACCTTAAAGGCGGTTAAATATATCAGAAATGAGCTTGGTGTTGCCACTGTTTTAGGTGTGTCAAACATCAGCTTCGGTTTGCCAAACCGCGAGGCGGTTAATACTGCCTTCTATACGCTTGCTCTTGAAAACGGGCTTTCCGCAGGTATTATCAATCCGCTTAGTGACTCTATGATGAATGCGTATTATTCCTTTAATGCGCTAAGGGGCTTTGACGACAACTGTGCGGAGTATATTGAAAATGCTGCAGAAACACAGCTTGTGCCTGTAAGCAGCGGCACGTTTGATTTGAAAACAGCAATTATCAAGGGTATGAAAACCGAAGCAGGGGATTGTGCAAAGGAGCTTTTGAAGAATACTGCGCCCCTTGATGTGATTAATGATTATATTATCCCTGCACTTGATGTTGTGGGTGACGGCTTTGAAAAAAATAAAATTTTCCTGCCGCAGCTTCTTATGAGTGCTGACTCTGCCAAGGCTGCATTTGATGAAATCAAAGTGCATCTGACCCTTGCAGGCGAAAAGCAGGAAAGTGAAAA
This sequence comes from Ruminococcaceae bacterium UBA7101, assembly GCA_002493325.1. Taxonomy (GTDB): domain Bacteria; phylum Bacillota; class Clostridia; order Oscillospirales; family Acutalibacteraceae; genus Eubacterium_R. The sequence goes on along the minus strand of DKYL01000084.1, from coordinate 15,619 downwards.
TAAAATTGTGATTGCTACCGTGGAGGGCGATATTCACGATATCGGCAAAAATATTGTTAAGGTGCTTTTGTCAAATTATGGCTTTGACGTTATCGACCTTGGCAAGGATGTCAAGTGCGAAAAAGTGCTTGAGGAAGCTATAAAGCACGATTGCAGACTTGTGTGCCTGTCTGCACTGATGACAACAACTGTGCCGAATATGGAGAAAACCATTAAGCTGATTCACGAGAATACAGATGCCAAGGTGCTTGTTGGCGGTGCAGTGCTTACAAAATCATATGCCAAAATGATTAATGCCGATTATTATGCTAAGGATGCGATGGAAAGCGTGAGAATTGCCAAAGCCTATTTCGGAGGTGACGGGCAATGATGATTTCTACCAAGGGCAGGTATGCCCTGATGATTATGACCTACCTTGCAGAGCACCGAAATGATAAGGCTGTATCACTAAAGGATATAGCAGAGCATAAAAACATGGGCATCAAATACCTTGAAATTATTGTTTCATCCCTGAATAAGGCAGGTTTACTGGAAAGCAGCCGCGGCAAAAACGGCGGTTATAAGCTGAACAGAGAGCCGAAGGATTATTCACTGCTCGAAATCTTAAAGGTTGCCGAGGGCAGTCTTGCACCTGTCAGTTGCGTTGAAGAGGGCTTTTGTGATAACGCACCAAACTGCAAAACAAATAAAATGTGGTGCGAGCTTGATGCTTTAATCACAGATTTCCTTTCAAACAAAACTTTAGAGGATATAGTATAAATAATATGTAACATATTAAACCCCCAAGATGTTATTTATCTTGGGGGTTTAGCCTGCAGAAAATTTTGCTGTAAGTCATATTTCTTTTAATAATTCTTTGATTTCATTAAGGCTGTGAATTTCATAATCAGGTTTGATTTCACTGCCGTTATTTTCCAAATGCGGATTGAACCACATTGTTTTAATCCCCGCATTGATACCGCCTTTAATATCACTTGAAAGGCTGTCACCGATTATTATTGCGCTGTCTTTATTAAAGTTTGGTATTCTTTGAAAGCAGTAATTAAAGAATTCAAGGCTCGGCTTCTCATGACCGACCACCTCTGAAATAAAAATATCTTTGAAATAATGTGAAATGTTGGCACTGGCGAGTCTGCCGTCCTGCACCCTTTTTGCCCCGTTGGATACAAGGTAAAGGTCATAGGTTTTATAAATGCTTTCCAGCATATCAACTGCACCGTCAATGAAATAATGACCTACTGCAAGGTTTTCCTCATATACTGCAGTTGCAAGCTCGGGTGAAGCATTTATTCCAAGCTCATCAAACAGCAGTCTGTATCGGTTAACCTTGACCTCTTCCCGACTGATTTCTCCAAGCTCAAGCCGTTTCCACTGTGAAATATTATATTTGCTGTATTGGCTGATTATGTAGTCATCAGGCTCAATTCCAAGATTGATAAGTGTTTTTGTAAGTGCAATGCGTTCACTCATTTTAAAATCAAAAATTGTATCGTCCAAGTCAAATAATACTGTTTTTATCATAACTCCTCCATAAAAAACAAATCCGTCGGTATTCATTATAACAAATACCAACGGATTTTTCTATATTATGCTGATTTTAATTTTTATGCATACAGCCTGCCTGACAGTGCGTGCAGTCACCGCCGCAGGTGCCTTTGCCTGCCTTTTTATCCTTGATGATGTTTTTAATAATAAGTGCAACTATTAAAACTAAAATCAGCAAAACAACGATTGTTCCAATGTGTGCTTTTAATAATGTCAGCATATTTTAACCTCTTATTTATTTCTTAACCTTATCTTTTTTATTGGCTTTTACAGTCAGCTTATTTTCGTCATATTTGTTCTTTCTTACAAGCATATAGATAATTCCTGCAAGAGCAATTACTGCTGCAATTAAGCCGATAACATTTACGTCACCTGCGAACAGACAGCCGAACTGGAATACAATGAGAGAAACAAGATAAGCAAATCCACACTGATATGCAATTGCAAATAATGTCCATTTTCCGTTGTTCATTTCTCTCTTGATTGCACCGATTGCTGCGAAGCAGGGCGCACAGAGAAGGTTGAAGATAAGGAATGAATATGCTGCAAGAGCAGGATGACCGCCTGAAAGCTCTGAAAGATTCTGAGAGAATGCCGCCCAGATTTCATCACCGTTTTCTGAAAGCTCGCCTGCGTACTGATAAAGAATACCGAATGAGCTTACAACATTTTCTTTGGCGATAAGTCCTGTAAGTGATGCAACTGCTGTTTTCCAGCCGCCCCAGCCAAGAGGAACAAACAGCCATGCAAATGCCCTGCCTATATAAGCAAGAATGGAAGAGTCCATATCATTGGTCATATGCAGACCGCCCTCAAATGTGAATGCCTGCAAAAACCAGATAACAATTGTAGAAAGTGCAATAACTGTTCCTGCTTTTTTGATGAAGGACCAGCCACGCTCCCACATTGAACGAAGCACTGAGCCTGCTGTCGGCAAATGGTAAGCCGGCAGCTCCATAACGAATGGTGATGGTTCACCTGAGAATATTTTGGTCTTTTTGAGAATTATTCCTGAAACAACTACAGCTGCAACACCAATGAAATAAGCAGATGTTGCTACAAGTCCCGATTCACCGAAGCAGGCACCTGCGATAAGTCCGATAATAGGCATTTTTGCACTGCATGGGATAAATGTGGTTGTCATAATTGTCATACGGCGGTCACGTTCATTTTCAATGGTTCGTGATGCCATAATTCCTGGAACGCCGCAGCCTGTGCCGATAAGCATAGGAATAAATGATTTACCCGATAATCCGAAATTACGGAAGATTTTATCCATAACAAATGCAACACGGCTCATATAACCGCAGCCCTCTAAAAATGCGAGGAAGATGAACAAAACTAAAATCTGCGGAACAAAGCCCAATACAGCACCAACACCTGCAACAATACCATCAATAACCAGTGAGTACAGCCAGTCTGCACATCCGATAGAGGTAAGCAGTTTGTCAAAGAGGGTAGGAATCCAGCCACCGTCGTCAACAGAACCGAATACCACATCGTTTACCCAATCAGTAGCCATACCGCCCACGGTTGACATGGATATATAGTAAACAAGAAACATTACAAGTGCAAATATCGGAAGACCAAGCCATCTGTTTGTTACGATTTTATCAATTTTGTCAGACATTGAAAGCTTGCCTTCGTTTGCCCTTTTATATGATTTCTTTATTATGGACTCAATATAAACGTATCTTTCGTTAATAATAATGCTCTCTGCATCATCGTCAAGCTCTTCCTCAGCTGCAGATATATCATCCTTTATATGCGCAAGAATGACAGGGTCAAGGTTGATTTGCTCAAGTACCTTGGGATCGCTCTCAAATATTTTTACTGCATACCAGCGCTGCTGTGCAGCAGGCATATCGTGAACTGCCGCTTCCTCAATATGTGCAAGTGCGTGTTCAACAACGCCGCTGAAGCAGTGGCTTGGTATCAATGGCGGCTTGCCTGCCGCATCAATTGCAGCGTTTACCGCGTCAGCAATGCCTGTGCCTTTTAATGCAGATATTTCAACTACCTTGCATCTTAACTGCCTTGACAGCTCATCAATACGTATTTTGTCGCCGTTCTTTTCAACAAGATCCATCATATTGATTGCAACAATAACAGGTATTCCAAGCTCAATAAGCTGTGTTGTCAGATAAAGGTTTCTTTCAATATTTGTTCCGTCAACAATGTTCAGAATAGCATCGGGCTTTTCTTCAACAAGATAATCCCTTGCAACAATTTCTTCAATTGTGTAAGGTGATAATGAATAAATACCCGGCAGGTCAGTTACGATAACATCGTTTCTTTTTTTCAGCTTGCCCTCTTTCTTTTCAACGGTTACACCGGGCCAGTTACCTACATACTGGTTTGAACCTGTCAAAGCATTAAACAAAGTAGTTTTGCCGCAGTTTGGGTTGCCTGCAAGTGCAATTTTAATTCCCATATATATTTCCTCTCATTTAAGTGATTAGTTTAAACTAACTTTATTTGAAAAAATTAAGGGTCATACCCTTAAAGTTATTCAACCTCGATTAATTCAGCGTCTGCCTTGCGAAGTGATAATTCATAATTGCGAACATTAATTTCGATGGGATCACCAAGGGGAGCAACCTTTCTCACATAAATTTCAACACCTTTTGTAATGCCCATATCCATTATTCTGCGCCTTAATGCACCCTCGCCGTTAATACGCTTAACTCTGCAGGTACCGCCAACCCTGACTTGTTTTAATGTCATACATCATCCTCCTTATGATTTTTGTAATATGATAAAAGCCTAATGTGCAGTTAGCTTTTTCTAACCGTATATATGTTAGCACTAACTAACCGATTTGTCAATACCTGATTTGAAAATTTTTCATATTAATTTATATTGTTCTGATTGCTTGAAAATTACTTGTATTTATGTTATACTGAAAAAACATAAAATTGAGGTGCGATTATATGAAAATTCACGAAAGTGCTGAAAATTATCTTGAAACTATATTGATGATTAAAAATAAAAAAGGCTCCGTGCGTTCTATTGATATTGCCAATGAGCTTGACTATTCAAAGCCCAGTGTCAGTGTTGCTATGAAAAATCTGAGGGAAAACGGCTTTATTGACGTTGATGCAAACGGGTATATTACCCTCCTTGACAAAGGGCAGGAGATTGCAGAAAAAATGTATGAACGCCATACCTTCCTTTCAAACTGGCTTGTGAGTCTTGGCGTCGATGAAAAGACAGCAGTTGAGGATGCCTGCCGTATTGAGCATATTATAAGTGAGGAAACCTTTGAGGCAATAAAAAAGTCAGCCGAATAGGTGTAGATAACAAAAGCAGTAAGCAATGGGAATGCTTACTGCTTTTATATTAAACTATTATATTATCCAAAAAAGAAAACCAATAAAATAACGGCAATGGCTATTGCGCCGAGAGCGAGGAAAAATTTAATTGCTCTGTGAACAGCATCAAACATATTTGTCGGCATAATCTGGAACATTGCGTATCTGAAAGGCTCTTTGACTTTATTGCCTACAAGGTTTTTAAATCTTAAATCATATGTGCTGTGTGTGCCGTTTTTGTTAAGCTCAATAATTCTGACGCCTCTGTCTTTACCGGGACCGTAAACGTGAAAGCCTGCACCCTGTGTGTAGCCGAGGTCAATACCGTCAACACTGCCGTTAAAGGAGTTGTTGTGGTCATGACCGAAGTATACGCCAAGCACCTCGCCCTTTTCCTTAAATGCAGCAAATTCACCGCTGTTAACCTGCGGGTCGGCAGGGGATTCTTTCATAAATCCCTCAGCATTGCATTTGTCCTTATTGATTACATAAAATCTGTTAGCGTGAGTTCGGAAGCCTCGGACTGCACCCTTGGTATTTTTTTTAACCTCCGTTAAAAGCTCAAATATCTCACAAAGCGGAATGTGCTGAATAACGATGGATGGAATGAGCCTGCCGTATTTTTTCTCGTAGCTGTCACGGGTTTGCCTGTACCATTCAATCTGATTTTCGTGCACATTGTCATAACCGATTTCAAGGCTGGTGTGGCTGTCTATAAGATAAAGCAAAAACTTGACTTCATTATTGTCCCAAATCTCAATGCAGTGGTTGGCAACGCCGTCAATGCCGTCAGCATTTTCACCAATAAAGCCGTCAAAGGATTTGTATATTTCAAATTGTTCGGTATTGCTTAAGCCTACCTGTCTGTCGTGATTGCCGAAACAGATGGTGAAAGGAATATTCCTTTTGCGCACAGGCTTTGTCAGAGCATCGAGAGTTTTGGTAACTGCATTTTTGTCACCTCTGAAAGCTGTTTTTCCCCAAATCTGATCACCTGAGTAAACAACTAAATCGGGATTCTCTCTGTCTAAAGCCGCATTGATTAAATCAAGCGTATCAGGGCTTACCCTGCGTCCCTCCTGTGTGTCTGCTATCTGCATTATTTTAAATGTATCTTTTTTGAAATTAAGCATTTTATCACCTCGTTCAATATATATTATCATAAAAATTGCTTGACTGCAACCAGCAGTAAGTTTATAATATTCACATATCTGCCCGTAGCATAATGGCTAATGCAATAGATTCCGATTCTATAGACTGGAGGTTCGAGTCCTCTCGGGTGGACCAAAAAACAATGACAGCATTTTTGCTGTCATTGTTTTTTGTCTGATGAGGACTCGAAGACGTGGCTCTGAATTTCAAGCAGACAGCGAAGAAATTCAGGAGAAAGGTCCTGTGGACCTTTCGATAGCAAGAGGAGAGTCCTCTCGGGTGGAACCGTTCAATAGCAAGAGGAGAGCCCTCTCGGGCAACATTCAGTGTTTGCAATGATAACAGATTATAACAAAAGCTTTTCTGACTTATTGATATTTTATTTTTTATATGATAATATGAAAGAAAGTTTTTAATATGCAGGGCTGCTATATGAATTATGATTTGATTAACGCCGTGAAAATTCTGAATAAAGAAAAATGCACCTGTGCTTTATGCTGTGGTGATGAAAAGTACACTGCCTCACACAGGGGTGTAAAACCGCTTCTTGATTGGTTTGACAGCGGTATTGATTTTAACGGCTTTTCTGCTGCTGATAAGGTTGTTGGCAATGCTGCAGCTTTTTTGTATGTGCTTCTTGGTGTTAAAGCTGTGTATGCTCCTGTTATGAGTGAAGCGGCTGTTAACACACTTAAGGATAACGGAATAGAATTTGAATTTGATGAAATTGTTCAGGGTATTATAAACCGTACAGGTGACGGAAGCTGTCCTATGGAGGAGTCAGTTAAAGGTATTTCCAATCCTGCTGCGGCACTTAGTGCTATCAGAATGAAATTAAAAGAGCTTTCAAAAAGGAATTAAGGAGGTTTTAGTTATGAATATGGAAATAAAGGAGCTAATAAATCAGGCGGATAAAGCGATAAAGGAAGAACGCTTTGATGATCTTATGAGCTTTTACACCGATGATGCTGTGCTTGTGGTTAAGCCCGGACTTGAGGCAAAGGGTAAGGAGGCAATTAAAAATGCATTTATAAAGATTGCCGCTTATTTCAAAAACAGCGTTGTGCCTACTCAGGGAAATATGGTTATGCTTGAGGCAGGGGATACTGTGCTTGTGCTGTCACAGACTTTGCTTGATGCTGATAATAAGGATACATCTGATTATTCAATGGACAGAAGGGCAACTTATGTTTACAGAAGGATTGACGGCAAATGGCTTTGTGCTGTTGATAATTCATACGGAACAACACTGCTTGATTAATATTAAGTTTTCGGAGATTTAAGTGACTATGATTTTTGATAAAATGGAAAATATTTCGGACTATTTTGAGGAGCTGCCGCTGCTCAGAAAGGTTGACGGTTTTGTTGCAGAGTTCAATAATAAAAAGCTTGCAGACGGAACATATGAGATTGATGGTAAAAGAGTTTTTGCAATGGTACAGTCCTACTGCACAAAGCAGCAGACACAGGAAATGATGTTTGAGGCGCACAAAAAGTATATTGATTTGCAGTATATTGTGAACGGTATTGAAAAAATTCGATGGGCACGACTTGATACACTGGATATGGTCGAGGAAAAATATTCGTCAGGCGGTGATATTGCTTTTTATGAAGGAGATGCCATGTTTGATTTCACCCTTACAAAGGGAGCTTTTTTATTGCTTTATCCCGAAGATGCACATTTGCCCGGATTAAGTGCTCAGAAGGATATCAATGTAAGGAAAATTGTATTTAAAATTCAGATTGATTAAAATAACTGCACAGATAAAAGTCTGTGCAGTTATTTTAATTTATGTTTTGCAGTTGAAAGAAATTGGTTTTTATGTTATTTTAAAATTATCACATATTCATTAAAATATGCTAATTTATATAAAAAAGGTATGAATTATCACAATGTACGAAAATCTTAAAAAAATATCGTATTACAGCAATGATACTCCCTTTGGCATTTGGTTTGTAGGCGAAACCTTATGTGATGAGAAATTCTGTATTGAAAGGCATAACAGTAATTTAATAGCCTTTGAATATATTGTTGACGGCTACGGAACGCTTGAAATTAATAATCAGGTGCTTCATCCTGAAAAAGGTGACATATTTTTGATTACGCTTGGCAGTGACCATAAATATTATTCGCAGAAGGAAAACGGCTGGCACAAGTATTTTATCAGCTTTTTCGGTCCTGTGGCTGAGGTGATGGTAAATCAGTATCTGCCGCCTGATACATATTTGTTTAAAAACTGTTTTCTTGAAAAGTCGTTTTCGCATATATTTGATATAGCCTATAACTGTGATGATTTGCAGGAGATTGAAGATAAGCTGTCAGTGGAAGTTCTTAAAATATTCAATTTTCTCAGAAATCGCAGAATGCTGGAAACGGAGGATTTTGCCGATAAAATCAAAAGATGCATTGAAAATCATCTTGATGAGGAGTTCAGCCTTAATAAGCTCTGTGAATATATGAATTATTCCAAAAATCATATAATCAATATTTTTTCGGAAAAATTCGGGCAGACACCATATAAGTATTATATTTCTGCTAAGATAAATGCTGCCAAGGATTACCTGTCAAATACAAATATGACTATTTCAGAAATATCGAATGCGCTTTCCTATTCCGACCAGCAGTACTTTTCATATTGCTTTAAGAAAGAAACAGGCTATTCTCCCAGACAGTACAGGAATCATACAAAAATGTGATATTTCCAAAATTCTATGTGATTTTGTGCAATAAAATTTTTGTGCATTAAGGTATTATGTATGTTAGGGCAATTATTAAAATGGGGGGATTGTGTGGAAAGCTTCAGCTTTTTTCTTGTAACGGATACACATTATTATGATACATCGTTCAGGCGAACGGGTAATGCGTATGAAAATAGGAGCAGAACAGACCAGAAATGTGTGGCGGAAACGCCTGCAATCATTGATGCAGGCTTTGAACAGCTTGCTGCAGACCGTGATACGGAGGTTATTCTTATTCCCGGTGATTTGGTTTACAGGGGCGAGTATCAGAGCCATGTCGGCTTTCGTGAAAGGCTTTACATGCTGAAGGAGCAGGGTAAAAGGATTTATCTTATCACTGCAAGGCACGATTATTGTGAGGATGGCGAGCCTGTGGAGTTTGAGGGCGATGAGCTGATACCTGTCAATGGTATGCCGAGAGCAGAGCTGAGGGATTTTTATAAGGATTTCGGCTTTGGCGATGCGATAAGCAAGCATAAGGAAAGCATGAGCTATGTTGCACAGCTTGCTGACGGTATCAGACTGCTGGCACTGAACTGTGACGGTGACTGTAAGGATTTTAAAGGCATATGGGATAATCAGATGCAGTGGGCGCTTGAACAAATCAAAAAGGCTCACGACGAGGGTCAGTACATATTCGCAATGACACATTATCCGCTTCTGCCGTTTTCACCCATTATGAATTTAATAGGTGATGCAAAGTTGACAGATTGGGAAAAGCGTGCCAATGAATTTGCAGATGCAGGGCTTGATCTTATTTTCACAGGTCATATGCACGCACAGGCTGTAACTGACCATACAACTAAGAACGGAAACAAAATCACGGATGTGCAGACTGGCTGCTTTGTTGGCTGCCCCTGTGCATACAGAAGGGTTACGTTTAATGCTGATAATACGGCAGAAATTAAATCCTATACCATTCATGATTTTGATTATGACAAGCAGGGCAAAACGGCGTCTGAATATTTTCGATGGCGCTTTGACAGAATGATTAACTGGAAAATGGATGAAATACTTCCTGCTCCCGCAAAGAAAATTCTGGATAAATTTACACTGAAAAAGCTGGGAAGGTTGCTTTGGTTTAAAGTTGACAAAAGCATAGAGAACAGGCTTGCCAAGGATGTGGGTGTTGAATTAGTAAGAAATATCTTTGTAGGAAATGAGCCTTATGTGAAAGGCACACCTATGTATGAGGCAATGGCAAAGCTGCTGAAACGGCTGCACCCTGTTACTCATATTGTTGAAAGGAAGATGGGTGCAAAAAATCCCGTGCTTTCAGATATAGACAGCTTTGTGCTTTCTATGATAGGGGATGAAAAACAGCGGGATTATGATACCGTTTTGAATTTAAACCGTAAAATGAATGGATAAAAGGGGTAAAAAATTATGTCAGAAAGTCAGATCACGAAGGATAAAAAATGTTTAAAGCCTTCTGAATTTATTGCATATCTTGTTGCAGTATTCTTCTATACCAATATGACAGGTATGGTAGGCTCATACCGTAATGCATATCTGGTTGATGTGCTTAAAATTACCGAGGACCAGGCCTCACTGTTCAATGTTTTGGTAAGCATAATTCCGTTTATACTTAATTTCTTTATTGCAATGTATATTGACGGACGTTCCATAGGTAAAAAAGGAAAGTTCAGACCGCTTGTGCTGCTTGCCGCAGTACCTGCGGGTATCTTACTTGTGTTAAGCTTCTGGACACCTAAGGCTCTGACGGGAACATTGCTTATGGTTTATCTTGTAACAATTGCTATCGGATGGGCAGTGGCTACGAATTTCGGCAATCAGATTAACAGTATGGCTGCCGTTTTGACACCGAACCTTAAAGAGCGTGATACCGTAATGTCCTTCAGAGGCATTGTTTCTGCAGTCGGCAACTCAGCTCCGCTTGTTATTGTGCTTGTTATTGCGATTTTTGTTAAGGATGCAAGCACACAGTATATTATAGGTGCTGCACTCTGCGGTATTGTTGGTATTTTGACAATGCTTATCGGTATCAAAATGACAAGAGAGCGTATTTCCTATGATAATAAAAAGAAAAATCCGCTTATCGGTTATGCCGATGTTCTCAAAAACAAATATGCGTGGGCAATTATTATATCTGAATTTTTAAAGAGCTTCAGAAATATTGCTACATATATGGGTCCTTTCCTTGCAGCAGCACTCCTTGGCAGCTCAAGCAAATTCCTTCTTTTCGGACTGCCGACAGGTATCGGTACAGCAGTCGGTATGCTTGTTATTAATTTCCTTCTTAAAAAGTTCAATTCAAAGGTGCTTTATATTGCAAGCGGTATTTATTCAGTCATTATCAATACTGCTGCATTTGCTGTGGGCTATATTTACTTTAAAAGTCCGAGTCCGGTTCTGCAGATTTTATTTATTGTATTTCTGTTCCTTATCGGTCTGCAGTTTGGTGCGTCCAACCTTCTTCCCACAATGTTCCAGGCAGACGTCTTGGAGGATATTGAGCTTAAAACAGGCAAGCGTCTTGACGCCTCACTGCCGTTTGTTATAGGTATTTTCACTATGATAAGCGGAACCATTGCAGGCGCACTTTCTCCGCTTATTCTGTATGGTGATAATTCAATCTGCGGATATATTCAGGGTATGGCTGACGGCACGGGTCAGAGCTTTAAGACAAAAGTGTGGATGCTGTTCTTCTATACAGTATTCCACGGTCTTATGATGTTCCTTGCAGGTGTTCCTTTCTTCTTCTACAAGCTGACAGGCAAAACAAAAGAGGAAATTCATAATGCTGTTCTTGAAAGACGTAAGCAGTATGAATCAGAGGATTAAAGCATATAACTGCCTTGCTGATTTCAGCGTGCCGAAAGAGCAGCCTGATTCCATTATTTCTATATTGTCATAATAATAAATTATTTTTTAAGCACAGTCCTTTGGCTGTGCTTTTGTGCTGAAGACAGAATAAAAGATAATAAAAGGTCCATTAAATTTTAAACTGCTTGACATAAAAGTTTTTTATGGTTAGAATAGGATTATAAAATATATGAATGATTGAGAGGGTCTTATGGCGGGTAGAGAAAAATTTGCCTCAAGGTTAGGCTTCATTTTGGTTTCGGCAGGCTGTGCTGTCGGTATCGGTAATGTGTGGAAATTTCCATACATATGCGGAATGTATGGCGGTGCGGCATTTATTGTTATGTATCTTGCATTTCTGCTTATTTTAGGCTTGCCGATTTTGGTTTGTGAGTTTACGATGGGTCGCGGCAGTCAGCTCGGAATGGGTAAGGCTTTTGAAAAGCTTGAGCCTAAAGGCACAAAATGGCACAGTCTGAAATGGATCAGCATTCTCGGCAGCTTTCTTCTTATGATGTTTTATACAATGGTGGGCGGCTGGATGCTTTATTATGCCTATCTTGAGTTAACGGGAAAAATGACAGGGCTTGACGCTGATGGTGTGGCAAATGTGTTTTCAACAATGCTGTCACAGCCTGTAACTATGGGTGTGTGGGCACTTGTTGCAATTATTATTTCTTTCGGTATCTGTGCACTGGGTGTAAAAAACGGTGTTGAAAAGGTTACAAAGGTAATGATGGCATTTCTGATTATTCTTATGATTGTGCTTGCCGTTCATTCTGTTTTTCTTCCGAATGCATCGGAGGGCATTAAGTTTTACCTTGTTCCCGATTTTAAAAATGTTGTTGAAAACGGAATAGGTACATCCGTATTTGCGGCAATGAGCCACGCATTCTTTACACTGAGCATCGGTATCGGTGCAATGGAGATTTTCGGCAGCTATCTTGACAGAAAGAAGAGAATCACAGGTGAGGCTGTCAACATCATTCTTCTTGATACTTTTGTTGCTCTTATGGCAGGCTTTATCATTATTCCTGCGTGCTTTGCTTTTGGTGTTGAGCCGGGCGCAGGTCCGTCACTCCTGTTTATTACGCTGCCGAATGTGTTTAACAATATGGCAGGCGGCAGAATATGGGGAACCATGTTTTTTGTATTTATGTCCTTTGCGGCACTGTCAACCATTGTTGCAGTATTTGAAAATATAATTGCTGCCTTTATTGATATGAATGGCTGGAGCAGAAAAAAATCGGTTGGTGTTAACTTTGTTCTGATAACGGTTCTTTCCATTCCTGCGATTATCGGCTTCAATCTCCTTTCAAAATTCCAGCCGCTGGGTGAAGGCTCAACCATTATGGATTTGGAGGATTTCCTTGTATCCTATAATCTTCTTCCCCTTGGCTCACTTGTGTTTGTGCTTTTCTGTGTTAGAAAGAACGGCTGGGGCTTTGAGAATTTCCTTAAAGAGGCGAATACAGGTACAGGCATAAAATTCCCTAAGTGGATCAGAGTTTATATGCAGTATATACTGCCGCTGATTGTTTGTGTGATTTACCTTAAAGGCTATTATGATTTCTTCATTCCTCAGGGCAAAACAACAACCATTCTGTGGATGTGCTTTGCGGCGGCAATGCTGATTGTTATATTCGGTATCTCTATATTTACAGGCAGAAAGAAAAAGAACGCATAAAGCAAAACCCGTTGTATTCGGATGAATGAATACAACGGGTGATTTTATTTTACGGGAATTTTAAATTTTTCAGGCTTTCGTTTCATCATTACAAAAGCTGCAATACAGATTATTACCGAAAGCAGTGATCCGATAGGAGCAGCCATTCCCATAGGGAACAGTGTATATGCATACATTTCAGATGCAAGATAGGAAAGGGGAATACGTGCTAATATAATGGAAGCCACATTGTGTATAAATGAGATATTTGACAGTCCGAATGCGCAGAAATATCCGCTGAAGCAGAAATGTATTCCTGCGATTGCACAGTCCCATACATAGCTTCGCAGATACTGACTGCCCAAAACGGCAACAGTGTCACTGTCGGTGAAAATGTGTACTGTCTGCTCGGCAGTAAATTCAATTGCCGTTGACGCAACCACACCGAATACAAGTGTTATAATGACGGCATATTTTAGTGTTTTGTCAGCTCTGTCAAGCTTTTTTGCGCCAATGTTCTGTGCCGATAATGCGGAAACCGTGGAAAGCATGGATGACGGAACAAGGAATAAAATACCGATTATTTTTTCAACAATTCCAACTGCGGCGGCATCATTCAGTCCTCGTTTGTTAGCAATAACGGTTATGATGATAAAAGCAATCTGAATAAATCCGTCCTGTATTGCAACAGGAAATCCAACCTTCAGCAGCCTTGACAGTATGCTTTTTTGTGGCTTAAAATCCGTTTTTGAAATGTCGGGTATCATTTTCCGCTTTATGATTACAATGAGTGAAATGATAACGCTGATTGTCTGTGAAAGCGTTGTACCCAATGCGGCTCCTGCAGCACCCATTCCCATATGACCGATAAACAGATAGTCAAGTGCTATGTTGAATATACAGGCAACCGCTATAAAATACATAGGGCTTTTTGAATCCCCCATACCTCTGAATATGGAGCTTATTATATTGTATGCTGTTATAAACGGTATTCCGATAAAGCAGATTGTTAGATACTGCGTCGTTTCTGCCACGGCTTCGGCAGGCGTGGACATAACGGAAACGATGGGCTTGACTGCCAAAAGTAAAATTGCCGTGCCTGCTAATGAAAGCAGTAAAAACAATGTAAAGGTGTTCCCGACCGCAAGGTTGGCTTTTTTCTTGTCCTTAGCACCTACTGCTGTTCCGATCATAACCGTTGAACCCATTGCAAGACCGACAATCATTACAGTAATCATATGCATAATCTGGCTGCCGATGGATACCGATGTGGTGCTGCTGACACCTGCAAACTGACCGATGATAAATAAGTCTGCCATTCCGTAAAGGGTCTGTAAAAAATAGGAAAGCAGATAGGGTAGCGAAAAATATAGTATTGTTTTAAAAACGCTTCCGCTCGTTAAATCTCTTTTCATTTGTGTAAATTGCCTTTGCCTGAATTATAAAAAGCTGCATAAATAATCCATAACACACTGCATCTGCGGTGTTATCCATTTATCATGGTGATACAGTATCTGTATCCATATGCCTGCTGAAAAATCACTTAGTCTGACCTGCTTGATTTTACCGTTTTTAACATACTTTTCTGTAACAAAATCAGGCAGAAAAGATATTCCTGCCCCCTGTTCAACAAGGTGGCATATCAGTTCGGTGTCACCGGTTTCCAAAATCGGTTTAAGCTCAATGGATTTTTTTGCTGCATATTCCTCAAAGGTCTGACGGTAGCTCATTCCTTTTTCGGTCAGTATTAACGGCTCACCGCTTATGTCATCAAGTGACAGCTCTTCTTTCAATGAAAGCTCATTTTCAGCAGAGGTAATAAGACTTGTGTTTATTTCATGTTCCTTAACGATAATATAATTTGTGTCATAAAGATGCTTGTCCAGTGTGAAAACAAGGTCAATATCATTCTGTTTTGCAAGGCGGAACATTTCCTCCGTGCTGGTTGATATGACCTTCAGCTTAATATTCGGATAAAGCCTGTGAAATTCACTGAAATGATCCCAAAAAATAAAGTGACAAAGTGAATCTGCCATGGCAATACGTACTGTGCCGCTGATTTCATTGGTATCATTTGCCGCTTTTTCAATATCTGCGGAAAGTGCAATCATCTGATGTGCAAGATTTAAAATTTCTCTGCCCTTTGGTGTCAGCTTAATGCTGTGGTTAATGCGCTCAAATAAAACTGTTTTGAGTGCCTCCTCAAGCTGTTTTATCTGAAAGGAAACAGCAGATTGTGTGTATCCCAGCTTTTCAGCCGCTTTTGTAAAGCTGCCCTGCTCAGCTACCTGTATAAAGGTTTCTAATTTTTTTAAGTCCATTTTAACCTCATAAAATTATTTTATCATAATTACAAATTATATTAGTTTTACATATG
>DKYL01000078.1 GCA_002493325.1 Ruminococcaceae bacterium UBA7101 | reverse complement strand
TCGCTACCTCAACCTTGGCAAGGTTGCGCTCTTCCGGGTGAGCTACATCCGCAAATGCAAGAATAATTATACATTCAAAATTCACTTTTGTCAATAGTTTTATAAAAAAATTTTATTATTTACATATTTCATTATTTTTGTTACAATATATATCTAATCTGATTTTAGGAGAAGAATATGAATTACCAAATTGCCCCTTTTGGCAGCATATGGTCAAACGGTATTTTCAATGTGCCTGCTGATCTTGTTGATAAGTATTTAAAAATTGCAAGTGAATACCAGTTGAAAGCACTGCTTTTTATATTAAGAAACGGGGGACAGGCATCCTCTTCACAGATTGCAAAAGCTTTGGGGCAGACCGCAGGTGATATTGACGATTTATTGGAGCTGTGGACAGAGGAGGGAATCCTCTCTGCTGACGGACAGGCTGTTGTTTTAAAAACTGAAATGAAGCCGGCTGAGCCTAAAGCGGAAAAAAAGGTAGTTAAAGAAAGTCTGTCAGCCCCAAGACTTACGCCTGCCGACATTATCAACGCACAGAGGGACAGCAGTGATATTGCGTTTCTCTTAACAGAAGCTCAGGTTATTTTAGGCAGAACCATCAGTCATGCCGAGCAGGAAATGCTGGTTAATATGGTGAATTATTATGGTCTGAAGGCTGAGGTCATTATGATGATTCTGGAATTTTACCGCAGCGAAAAGGAACGCGGTAAATCAATCGGCATTTCCTATGTTAATGCAATGGCAAAAAACTGGGCAGAGGAGGGAATAGACTCCGTTGCCGATGCCGAGGCAAAGCTTCAGGATATTGCAAAGAGCGACAGACTGTGGAATGAGGTTATTGCAATAACAGGAATTCGCCACAAGCGACCTACTGCCAAGCAGAGGGAAATGATTAAGGACTGGTTTTCTGATTTTGATATAACCATGATAACCCTTGCTGCGGATATAATGAAGGAAAATATTCCCGAACCAAAGCTTGCATATATGAATACCATTATAAAAAAATGGAGAAAAAGCGGAATTACTTCACCTTCTCAGGTTAAAGCCGAGCAGGAGGCATATGCTAAGAGTAAGAGCGAAAAGAAGGATGACAGGCTGCAGTCAAAGCCTACATACGATTTGGATGAATACGCAAAGTTTGCAATGAACAATACAGAAATATAGGGAGGTGTTTTGGTGTCCTATTCACAGGAGGTTTACAGCAAAGCGGCAGAGCTGCTTGAAAGACGTAAGGAGCGTGCCAATATTGAGGCACAGGCAAGGTTTGATGAAATCAGTGCAAAAATTCCTGAGCTTGAGGATATTCAGAATCAGCTTGCAAGGGTCGGCTTAAATATTTCAAAGGTATTTTTATACAGCAATGATAAGCAGGCAGATGTTGAAAAGCTTATGGATGAAAGCCTTAGCCTGCAGGAGAAAAAGAAAAAGCTGCTTGCTGATAACGGCTATTCAGAGGATGCTCTTAATGTGAAATATTATTGTGATGCCTGCAAGGATACTGGCTTTATAAAGAGCCGCAGATGCAAGTGTCATAACGAGCTTTTAAAGGACATTGAAAGGGAAAATCTTTTAAAAATTGCTCCCATTGATGAATGTACCTTCGATAGCTTTAAAACCGAATATTATCCCGACAGAGAGCGTGCAGAGCGTATTAAAGCAAGCAGTTTAAAGTATGCTACACAGTTTACTGCCCATTCTAAAAGTCTGATTATATACGGCGGTACAGGACTTGGCAAAACGCATCTTTCACTGGCTATTGCCAACGGCGTTATCAACCGTGGCTTCAGCGTTGTTTATGGCACTGCACAAAATATTTTTACTGATTTGCAGAACGAAGCATTCGGCAGAACGGATAATCTGAGATATTATGAAAGGGCGGTTTTGAACTGCAATCTGCTTATACTTGATGATTTGGGCACAGAATTTAAAAACAGCTATGTTTCTGCCTGCCTTTATAATATTATCAATTCACGTATTCTTGCAAAGCTGCCAACCATTATTTCAACTAATTTTACTACTGTTGAGCTTGAAGAAAAATATGACCAGCGTGTGACATCAAGAATTATTGGCGAGTATTCACCGCTGTTTTTAACAGGTAAGGATATTAGATATATTAAGAGGCAATGATATGACAGATATTTTAGTTAAAATTAAAAATCTTTCCATAATTACAATTGCAGCATCACTTATTATTGGGCTGGTGCTGATTATAAGACCGGGTGAAACCCTTCAGATTGTCAGTCTGATTTGCGGTGTGTCGGTTATTCTGCTTGGTGTTGCGGCGTGGATTATCTATTTTGTTAAGGATAATTCGATGTTTATGGCAATTCTGGGTACGATTTCACTTATTGCGGGAATCATTGTTTGTGTCAAATATAAAAGCATCATAACCATAGTGCTGATTTTGTTCGGTGCATTTCTGATTGTAAGCGGTGTGATTGATTTACTGTCGGCAATAAAGGCAAAGAAAATAGGCGGAGCCGGCTGGAAGGTTTCAATGGCAATGTCAGCAGCAATGATTATTGTAGGTATTGTTGTTACGGTTAATCCTTTTACCAGTATGGAAATGATTACAAGATTTTTAGGTGTGGGACTTATCTGCTATGCAGTTATGGATTTGATAGCGTATTTCCAGATAAAAAAGGTTGCAGGGCTTGAAACTGTTGTAGATAAAAATGTAACAGAAATCAATATCACAAAGGACGATATAGAATAATAAAAATATAAAATAAAAATCCGAGGTTTAACCTCGGATTTTTATTTTATTCATATTGCTCTTTGTCAAAATTAACTGAATTGTGAAATTCATTTTCTGCCGCTGTCAGCGTATCGCCTGTGAGATTTTTGCGGATATATGCAAAGTCTTTAGCGTTTATATAACCGTCCTTAATATAATCACAATTGCAGAGTTTAAACGGAGTGGCTGTATAATCGTTATCCGTATTATTTGCAGCGATTGTTACCGGTATAATTCTGTCAATAGATGTGTCGGAGGAAATTCTTAAATCATAAACTCCGCCGGGAACATAAATTGAAAAGAAACCCTGTGAATTGGTATAGTATCTGCTGTTATTGATTGTCAGTGTTGCATTCTCAATGGGCTGACCTGCAAAATCCATAACATAGCCTTTGAATTCATAACGGGCACTTCCTGTAATAGGAATATCAATCTCCGTTGATTTGTCAAGATATTCAATCGTCAGCACATTGCGGTGATCGGGATAGTCGTTGCTTGGCAGCCAGTGGTCATAATACTGATTGTCTTTAAAAGAAAAGCGATTACCGTCAATCGTTTCGTTGCCTAAAGCAGAAACTGAAGTTCCGTCCTCATAATATACAGTGATTCTTGTATTGACAATAATCCTGTTCAGGTCATAATGAAAATACTGATTACCGTCGGAATCCTTTTGAACGGAACAGTTCAGACCGATTTCATAGGTTACAGGACAGCTCGCTTCAATTCGTTCCACATCGGTTCTGTCAACACTGTCACACACAAGCTTTACAACGATGGAATCGCCCTCTCTTGAAGGCAGGTACCAGCCTGCAGCGTAATAATAGGTTACACCTGCCTCAAGATGATATGTTAAGCAAAACTGTCGGTTTTTATCTGTTGTTTTGGCTGCATTATATGCAAGCTGAATCATTTTTTTCTGACCTGTTTCGGGGTCACGTTCTTTTACAAAGAGATAAGCCTCCGTTGCAGGCACATTATAGGATCTGAGGGTATAGGTTCCCGATTTATCAGGTGTATAAATAAACCACGCCATATCCTCACTGCCTGACAGCTTTGCAGATGTAGTTAAATCTAACAGCAGCACCTGCGCACTGGCAAATGCTGTCAACGAAACAGCCAGTGACGAAATCAAAATTACCAGCACCAGAGCAACGGATAAAATTTTCTTTTTCATTTTATATTCTCCATAGAGGGTTAATAGATAAATTCTTCGGTTGCAACATTAATGAAATTGTTGAAATATTGTTTGTAGGATGTATATTTTTCCTCTTTGTTGATTACTGCAAAGTCCTTAGCGTTGACATAGCCGTCGTTATTAACGTCATATGCCATCAGTGCAACATTCTGTGTCTGGGTGTTGCTGTTTGCAGTTACCTCAACAGTTCTTGGTGTAATCCCGTTACCCTTAAGTGTTACAGTATTAACACTGTTTTCAGCCAGCTTGATTGTTGCCAGACCGTTTTCATCAGTGGTTGCCCACAGGGAGTTGTTAATATAGATGCCAACATCGGAAACGTTGATATTACCGCTTAAATCTCCCTTCTTTTCAAGCAATGTTGTATTGAACTGAACAGAAACAGCGTTTGGAATACCGCTTATTTCAACATTGTTAATACCTGTGTTGCCCTTTGTTGTAAGCTCTAATTCAGTACCGTCAACACTCTCACCGCCGTTGATGAAAATCTTAACATAAAGCTTTTCCTGATCATCACATTCAGCAGGCAAAGGAAGATTGCCGTATGTTTCAACCGGCTTTGTGGATGCGTCATTGCTTATTGCTCTTACATTTGAGCCGTCAACATAGGTATAGCTTGTACCGTTTGTACTGTAAGCGATACCCCAGTCACGAGGTCCTTTGTCTGAGCTGATCTGGTCAAGATTGATTGTCAAATCGTGGAAGCCCTTTGTGCTTGTTTCAATTAACCAATAGCCGTTTCCGCTGACCTTGTCAAGAGTCTTGTTTGAAACGAATTTGTTTAAATCACTCCAGGTTGCCTTAACACCATACTGGTTGGTATGTGAAATCAGTGCAGCCTTGGTACCGTCAGGATACATAGAAATCCTGCCTGTATTCGCACCGCTTGTATTTCTTGCTGACAGGAAATTAGAGGATACATAAGCCTCAAAAGGACGCTTTCCTGTTTCGTCGGTATAGTCGAATTTAACCACTGTGCTTCCCTTATAATAATAGGTTGCAGTGTTTACCTTACTTGTATCTTCATCCTCTTCAACCCAGATTGCAACGGTGTATGGCTCTTTAACAGCGTTATTAAAGCCCTTTACTGTTGAAAGCTGGATACCGGTTGCAGGATAAGTGCCCGACTGAACAACATTGTTTTTTGAGTCACTTATAAAGTATTTCATACTCAGTCCGTCAGGGCTTGTGTAATTGATAATACCATTGTCACCAAAATAATTTGTTGATTTGTTTGTGTACGGCATTTTGTATTCGCCGTTGTTTTCGCCTGAAACGGTTACATCGTTAATATAAAGATTGCCCTTTGAAGCTTCATTATGAAGCTTTGTATTGCTGAAGGTTAAATCCTCTGTTGTTGCAAGTCTGATGTAAAGCTTGCTCAGATTATTGCAGGCAGCAGGGAGGCTGGTTGTTAAGAATAATTGTTCCAGAGCGGCATTTGCAGTTAACGCAGCGTTTGTTCTTACATTTATGAAGTTTTCGCCGTCTGTACTGTACTGCAGGGTAACGCTCTTCGGACCCTGTGCTGTGGTATAAGCCTTGCAGCTGAAGGTAATGTTTTCAAAGCCTGCGGTTGATACCTCATAGGTGAAGCCTGAGTTTTCACTCCACTTAGCACCATCATCGGGAGCAACGCAGAATGCCTTGTTGCTTTCATTCCAGAGCGGAACGTATTGTGAATTTCCGTCTGTGGTTGCGGTCATTCTTCCGCTTTTGCCGTAAATACCTCCTGTTGACTGTACCTTAGCATTGGTAACATCAGTTGAGTATGTATCATACTTAAAGCTGTTGATATTGATACCGCCGTAGGTTACAGTGGTTGTTACCTCATCGCTCTTGATGTCGTTAAATGCGGAATAAGCTGTTATGGTAGCGGTGTCACCGATTTTAGCATTTGCATCAAAAGGATTGATTTCGTTGGTATAGAGCGTTGGCTCACCTGAATTTACTGAGTAGTAAACATCAGCACCGCCGTTATTATCCTTAATGATAATACTGTCATCATCAAAAATTGTTGATCCACTTTCAGGAAGAACAGTAGGTGCATAAAGTGATGTAATTACACTGAGTGAAGCACCTGTTACCTTTATATTGTTTACGGCTGCGTCACCGCTTGTCTGGTTAACAATGGTGTTTATGCCGTTGATTGCAAGGTCCTTGCAAACCACCATTCGGATATGAAGTGTTTTTACATTGTTACATTCAGCAGGGAGCTGAATATCATTGAATGCCTGCTCCATTGTCTTGTTTGCAGTAATTGAATAGGAAGCACCGCTTACATCAGTGTAATTCACACCGTCTGTGCTGTACTGCAGCTTCCATTCCTTTGGTGCTTTCTTTGTACCGCCGAGCTTAGCGCTGAATTTTATGTTTTCAAAGCCTGCGGTTGAAATCACTGTTTCAAAGTAAGGATATGTGCCCCAGCCCAAAGCAGACGTTTTTGAGGTGCCCATAACAGGTGCCTGATCATTGGCAACTGTGTTGCTGCTGTTGGTGTATAAATCCGCAGTACTTGACCATTTAATCTTTGCCTGATCCTTTGCGTTGACACTGGCATAAAGATTTGATGTTGCCTGATACTCACCGCTTGTGGCAGTGTAATAAAATTCTGAACCTGTTGTATCACCGCTGACTAGCTGTGTGCTGTTTGCGGTGTAGTCATAATCCCATGCGGCAATTGTTTTTTGATATGATTCAGGTCTTGAGCCTGAAAGAACAGTGCAGGCGTTAGAGGTTACGCTGCCTGTAAGGTTTTTGCCGTCACCTGTTGCTGTAACTGTTATAACAGCACCGACATCTGTCGAAGCAGTAAGATAACTGCTGTTTGTTGCACCGCTGATTGCTGTGCCGTTTTTGTACCATTGATAGGAAGCTGCATCGGTTAAATCATTGCCTGCAGAGTCAATCAGCTTGGCATTCAACTCTGTGTTGGAATAGGTTGCAGAGTCAATGGTCAGTGTGCCGATATTCAGTTGATTGGGTACAATGTTAAAGGTAATGCTTTTTGAACCTGTGTAACCATTAATACCTGTGGCAGTAATTGTAGCAGCACCTGCATTGATATTGTTGCTGTAGCTCAATGTGTAATCAACACCTTCGGTAAGCTGTATCCTGCCGATTTTGGTATCATTATAAGACACATTGATTTTTGGAGTGATTTCATTTCCTGTGTAAAGCTGGTTGGGAACTGCCTCAATGATTGTTCCGCTGAAGTTTATTGGTGAAATCTGTGAATTTATCCACGCTTTACGTTCATTGAACCAGTTGGTCATTCCGCTTACATTTGCAGCGGTATCATATGTTCCACCGTTTCTGTCAAGACGGATTGCATCCATTATGCCGCTTTTCGTTACGGTGTTGATGTATTCCTCGGCAGATTTCAGCTTTCCTGTGGGGTCGGTTGTTTTGCCCGTGATAATGTCAACAGCAGGGGATACTATGCTGTACCAGTATTTTTCAGCCATTGACCAGAAGTCCTCACAGTTTGTAGCAAGTGCACCATAAAAGTTAAGGGGTGATTCTGTGTCTTTGCTGTAGGATGGAGTGTTATCAGTACATCTCCAACGATAGATTCTGGCATTTTTGGTATACCAGCCATCTGATGATGTCCAGGAATAACCCCAGCGACTGCCGTTTGTATCAAATCCTATGGAGTTATCCATATCCCACATCGGACCTGCATACAGCTTGGAGTCAATAGTATCACTTTCCTTATAGAAATATGTTGAAGAGGTGGAGGAGTCCATATTTTTGAAAAACTCCTGTGTCCAGTAATATCTTACTGCTGAATCAGCATCAAGAATATCGCTCCATTTTTTGCCCTGATATTGTACGGCAGGAGCAGGGTTTGTAATTTTTTTTGAACCATAGCGCAGAACATTTGCTGTATTGTGTGCAGTACAGTCAGTGGTTGTTGATGTGCTCGGAACTACACCGTTATTATAAACCGAGGAGCCGAGCGCATACAGCAGATTGTAGCTGTAATCCACCATAGCTTCTGTGGCGTAGTCAGCACTTTTGATAACCCAGCCCTGTCTGTTGTATCCGCAGAAGCCCGCATTTTCAGTTACCCAGCGTTCACTTATTTCAAGCTCATAAAGGTAGCCGCCTGTCTGGTCGGTTATATCTGTCAATCCTGTTGAATACCTTTTTGAACCTACATTATGACCGGGATATCCTCTGTCAAGTACAGTTGAACCGTTGGTGTTGTATGTTGTAACAGCTGTTCCTGTTAAATCCTTGGGTATAATTGCTCCTGTTGCAGGGTCTACTGTTCCGTTTGCAATTTCAAGATTTTCATAAGCGTCGCTGATGTTGATTCTGTTTGATTTGATTTCAACTCTTTCGGAAAGCTGATATGAGCCTAAATACTGCTGGTTCACATAAAGGTCAACAGGCTTGCAGTGGGGCTGATATTTAATGCCGATATAATCTGCAAAGTCATATGAAAGCTGATTCTTAACCAGACTTAAATCACCTGAGTTTGCAAGCAGACACCATTTTTTTGCGGCATTCATACCAAGCAGGGAGGTTGAGCTGGCAAGCTTGACATTGTATGGATTTTTTATGCCGCCGTTTTTGTCTGTGGCACTTGTTCCTTCCCAGGTACCGTTTCCGCGTCCGCTCATTTTTTCCATAATGCCCATATAGTCAATTTTGCCGTTTGGCTGAACAACCATAATAGAGCCCGGTTCACTTACCGAGTGATCGCTGCTGGCAGTAATAGAACTGAGTGAGCCTGAATTTGTGTCGATATAAACCGCACCGACCTCACCGCTTTTTATAACGGTAACTGTATAGTTCGTGTTGTTAACTTTTACAGTTGCAACCTTTGAAATGCCGCCCTCATTAATGCTTGCAAAAACATCAGTGGGCATACCGCTTGTAAGCTGAGTTGTTATTCCGTCAATAGTCACAGATGCTGTTGCATTTTCTGCAAACCAGATTTTCAAAGCAGATAAATCGGCTGTTGACGGGAAAAACCAATAGTAGTTGCTGGAGCTGGTGCTTCTTTTAAAAGGTGCTATGCCGCCCAATGCAGCTAATTTGTCGCCTGCATTAAATTCTGCAATGTCTGTCTGGGATAATACATTTTCTGCATCCGCCCAGATCGGTGCACTCTGCTTTTCAAGCGTGACAGCACTTTCAGCTGCTGAAGCCGACAGAGGCGATATAGCCAATGTAGTCAATACGATTACAGCGGCTAAAAGGACTGCAAGCATTTTTTTGAATGTTTTTTTCACTTCTTTATTCTCCTCTTTTTATATTAGAAATCTGCGTATCCAATATTAGGTGTTTCTTTCCAGTTTATATTAATTGACTGTCCTGATGCATTCTTAACGACAGATGCACCTGATGGGGAACAGATAAATGCCTTTGCTCCGTCTGCTGATACATAATCGTTAACAGTGTATGTTGTTGCCTGCATACCCTTAACGGTTGCAGTGGACTGATTGCAGCTTGTCAGTCTGGAGTTGTTGGAGCCTGATGCCTCAACAAGACCTCCGTTGATTTCAAACTGTCCCTTTGGGTTAAGCTTGATAACCTTTCTTACCTTAAGTGCGTATTTCATATCGGACAGTGCAGTGATAAATAAATCGCCGCCATTGATAATTATGTAATCATCTGTGTCAATACCGTCAGCACAATCAAAGTCATAAAGTGAATTGATTGTGATTGTGCTTTTTCCGTCCGTTTCGTTATAACCATCGTATAAAAATTTGTTGCAGTGGATTCCGTCGCCCTTTGAACTAATGTTGATTGTTGCACCACCGTTAACAGTTACCTTTCTGTCGCAGGAAATGCCCTGCTTTGCAGCACTCTTTATATTCAGTGTGGCATTTTTTATACTCATGGATTCTGTTGAACAGATACCGCTGAGGTTCTGTCCGCCGTCAATTGCTGCACTTCCGTGACCTTTAATTGCTAATTTACATTCGCTGTAAATCGTTCCGTTTTTACCGCTGCCGTTTGCCTTGAAGGAGTTGCTTCCGGTGAAGCTTAATTCAACCTTTGGAGCAGCAACCTCAACACCTGAGCCGATTGAACCGCCTGTGCCGATTTCCTCGCCGTCGTTTTCCTTGTCCTTTTCTCTGTCGACATCCGTAAATTTAAGAGCCGTTTTTTTGTCAGCATTAAGTGTTACATCGTAGAACTTAACCTCAACATCATCGTCAATATGAAATCTGAATTCCATCTGACCGTAAAAGGTATCTGTTTCACTGGTAACATAATATTTGCTGTGCTCGCCTGCACCTTCAACCACTATCTCCACACCGCCTGTTGCAGCAGAGCCTGAAACAGTAACATTTGATGCATCACAGGCGATTTTGCCATTCTTCTTTAAAACGATATTAGTGGCTTTAATTTGGGGATTGGTGTCATCTGAATCGTTGTTTCCTTGACCGCCGCCTTGTGGGTCATCATCTTTTGAATCGCCGCCCTGCGGTTGGTCATCTTGTGAATCACCGCCCTGCGGTTTATCATCTTTTGAATCATCGCCCGATGAAGGGTCATCCTTTTTGTTATCATCGTCCTTGGAATTGTCGCCAAGATTATCGGCATCTTTGGAATCTTTAACAGGCTTTCTGTTTCCGTCGGGATCAACTACGTCCTTTTTGCCGTCTTCTTTTGTTTCAACAGTTACATTAATAAGATTTCCCTTATCATCCTTATCAAGGCGTATAAACAGATTGTTTGAACTGTCTGCTGAGGTTGTAGCCTTGAAGTATTCTTCTACATCCTTGTCATTATCCAGGTCAAGAGTATCCTGCAGTGCAATAATGTCACCCTTGTCATCCACCAGTGCGGTTAATGTAATCGGCTTGTCATTTGCCGTTTTTATTGAGAAATTGCCTTCCTCATCTGCTTCAACGGCAATAACCTTCTTTATGTATTCGTAGCTTTTTTCATCAAGTGCTTTGCCTGATTTGTCCTTTGCCGCCTCAACATAGCCTGCAATTATTGTTGCTCCGTCACTGTGATAAATCGGAATCAATGTCAGAACATTACCGTCCTTATCAGTAATCTCAAAGGTTGTGTCCTCTGTTTCAACCGTTTCCTTGCTTCCGTCATCAGCGTCTGTAACCTCTACAACATTTGACGGGCTTTCCACAGCAGGCTGACCCTGCTGTTTTGAACAAGCGGTAAATGTTGTAGCAGTAATTACTGCTGCAAGCAAAACAGATAGAAATTTTTTCATATTCATTTCGTTCACCAACTTAAAAAAATTGTTATTATTTTATTATTATACACAAGATCTTGTGAATTTGAATTTTACTTATAAAACACATTCAGGAACGCCTTAAGCGTTCCTGAATTCTTTTTATTGAAAGTGGAAGCTCTTTACTGCAGGAGCCTCGGTTGAAAGCATAATTTTTAAGTTGCCGTTCATTGCTCTCAGGTCATCAAGCATTTCTCTCATCTGCTTGTCATCCTTAAGCTCAACTGTAAAGCTCAGCTCAAACAATGCACCGAAGTCAACGGATTTAACCTTAACAAGCTTGAAGGAGTTGGTGTATTTGTTAAGTGTTTCATCAAATGCACCGACATAGTTGAGTGTTTCAGGCACTGTTATCTTCAGTGTGTAAACGTCACCCTTTTTGCCTGCATAGTTTGTAAGGTGAAGAATGATGATAACAAGGCAGATAACCACTGTTGCAATGGCTGCATAGAACCAATAGCCCATACCGCATGCAAGACCCATAACTACTGAAAGAAATACAAAAGCTATATCCTTTGGATCGCCGGGGGCACTGCGGAAACGGATAAGCGCAAATGCACCTGCAAGGCTGAATGCTCTTGCAACATTGTTTCCGATAAGTAAAATTACAAGACCTACAATCGGAGCAAGTAAGATAAGTGCCACACAGAATGCCTGGCTGTAACCCTCTTTTTTATGTGTGAACAGATATACAAGACTGATTACCAAACCTATGATAATCGAGCTTGCCAGAATCTCAAGCACGCTTACAACTGTAAGTGAGCTTGCAATG
Source organism: Ruminococcaceae bacterium UBA7101 (assembly GCA_002493325.1). Taxonomy (GTDB): domain Bacteria; phylum Bacillota; class Clostridia; order Oscillospirales; family Acutalibacteraceae; genus Eubacterium_R. Next base: position 13,355 of record DKYL01000078.1, on the reverse strand, counting down.
TCGCTGTTAGCGGCATTTGAAATCAAATCATTAAAATTCATAGTTTTCTCTCCTTATAATTAAATTCAGTTAAAATCTTCAAAGCCAAGCTCGTTACCGTCTTTGTCTGTCATATGGTATGTAAGCTTATGCTCAGCGGCATCACGTTTGTATTTAACGCCGTATTTTGAAAAACCATGGCTGAACAAGCCGTTTTCGCTTAAAAGCCGTGTGAGCCACAGCGGCATAGCACCAAGAATTTTAATTTCCATTATGTACTCACCGCTGGGCAGAAGCAGCTCGTCAGCATCGCTTTCGCCAAACACAAAATTTGACCTTCTTGTTCTGACATTTCTGTCAAAGGTCATTCTGAAATTTTTGTCCTCTTTGCCGAATAAAGCAAGCCTGTCGTACTGAACATAAAGTGCAGGGTGCACCTTGTTCATTTTAAGGTAGTATTGCAGCTCTTTCGCAACCTGAGCAGACAGGTAATCCTTGGTTTCAGGCAGGATACCCTCGTTGACAAAAGGCTCAATTTCCTTAATTTTAAGCTTAATTCTTCGCTTATTACCCTGACCCTCGCTTTTTTTCTTTATCTCCATAAAAATTTTATCTTCCGGATCCTTGCGGTCATAATAGGAACGAATTCTCATTTTTTCCTTATAAACAGGACCGGAGGAGTTTTGCCTGATAACATCGTGGTTATCCGTGTCATAATAAATACTGTAAATTCTGTATTCATTACCGTTAAGGCAAAACGGGTCAAGCTCCATGTATTCCAGCATAGAGGGCAAAATACGGTCAAGCATCTCTTTGGTTATGAGGTATTTTTTCTCATAACGCTTAAAGGTTGCTATTGCCAAAACCAATCCCCCTTTATATTTAATTTTAAATAAATATAATACACGTGTATTATATTATGAAAGTGTTATTTAGTCAAGAAAAACATAAAATTAATTATTTTATTTAATAATTAATTAATATAAGCAGGCGTGATTAACTGTCTTTCGGACTTATTGAATTTGATAAGCAATTGTGTTATAATACAATCAGTCAAATAAAATGCACATATGAATTAATTTACATGAGGAGAGTTTATGGTCAAAAAGGACGGAACTGTAGATTTAAGAATTAAAAGAACACAGGCGGCAATAAGAGCCTCTTTTTTTGAATTGGTTAAGGACAAGGGCTTTGAGCATATTTCTGTTAAGGATATTACAGACGGGGCTATGATTAGCAGAAATACGTTTTACCTGCATTATGCAGATAAATATGAGCTGCTGAATAAAATCTGTGACGATCTTATGAGAACATTGTTTTTCAGGGTAGGAAAGCAGTTAAGACGAGTTCAGAAAAATTATTTTACAACCGAAAGTGTGGCAACCATAATCAGCCTTGGCATCAGTGCAGTTGACAGTGACAAGGAGGCTTATAAGGTGCTTTTCAACGGAAGCAATGGGGATGTTTTAACAGAAAAGCTTAAGCCTGTTATATCCCGTATTCTTGATTTGTTCACTGAGGATATCGGTGGTGTGGACGTTTTTTCAAGAGAGTATATTGTATCAGGAATCATTGGTTTAATTAAATACTACGCAACCCATGAGGTTGATGACATTGAGCAGAAATGCTTGTATTTTACAGGGCTTCATCTTGGCAAGATTATTGAGTTTGCCAACGAGAAAAGAGAAAAAATGGTATGAAAAAAAGAAAAAAGGAAAAAGGCAGAAAGAAAAGAAGCTCAAGAAACCTGAAGGTCAACACGAGAATTGTACTGACCTCAGTGCTTGCTATTGTAATCCCTATTATAATCATTGCCAGCTTTTCAACGGTGCTTGTTCAGACAATCGCCTCCTATTTCAATTTTTCAACCGTAACAACAAATACATACAGCACCATTAATCAGATTCAGTGGTCGCAGACTATGTGGAGTATTACAAACGAGCTTACAAGCAATGAAAGCGAGACGGAAATACTTGAAAATCTGACGAGTTTTGCAGCACCCCTTGAAAAGCTGAACTCGCTGATATATATTGAGCGCGACGGAGAAGTCTTTTATGCTACAAACGGTGACACCGGAATAACCGAAAAAGCTGAAAGGCTTGTGGAGTTTGATAAGGACAAAAATCTGAACTATTTCGGCTATAATGGTCTTGTTATTGTCAATCATGCAAAATCCGATGCAAACAGATATCTCATAATGATTGTCAATGATGATTATACGGTTAATGATTTAACAAAAAGAGTGAGCATTAAGGGCTTTACTAATCTGCTTCTGGGCAGAACGGGTATCATTGTGTTGATTATAGTTGCTCTTTTTGCAATAGCAATAAGCTTTATTTCTTTTATATCTTCAAAAACAATTGTAGAGCCTATCAAAAAAATCGCTGATGGTGCCAATGAAATTGCGAGGGGAAATCTGGATTATAACATAGATTATGAGTCAACGAATGAGCTGGGTCAGACTGTTCATGCATTTAACGATATGCGATTGAGGCTAAAGGAATCCATTGAAAATCAGAATAAGGTGCAGGAGGAACGTCAGGTGCTTGTGGCAGGAATTGCTCATGACCTGAGAACACCTTTAACCTCTGCCAAGGGATATGCTGAGGGTCTTCTTGACGGTATTGCTGATACGCCTGAAAAAAAAGAGCATTATGTTAAAACTATATGTCAGTCAATCAATGAAACAGAAAAAATCCTTGACGACCTTCTTACTGTGTCCAGACTCGAGCTTAAAGGCTATGAGCTGAATACCGTTGACGTTAAAATCAAAGAATTTTTTGATGACGGTGTGGATGAAATAAAAATTATTCTTGATAAGGCAGAGTTTGATTTTGAGTATGAATGTAACTGCAGCGATGATGCAGCCGTCAGCCTTGATGTTGATAAATTCGTGCGGGTAATAAATAATATAATTTCCAACAGTATAAAATATTCCAATCCTGATGTGAAAGGAAAAATAAAATTTTCAATCAATGAATATGAGCGTTCGGTTATTATTGAGCTTGCTGATAACGGCATAGGTGTTGACAGGGACAGCGTTTCCAAAATTTTTGACCTTATGTACCGTGCCGACTCTGCAAGAACAAATGTTGCAGACGGCTCAGGCTTGGGCTTGTCCGTATGCAAGCAGATTGTTGAACTGCATCGGGGAATAATTTGGGCAAGCAGTAAGCTGGGTGAGGGCTTGTCTGTATTCATATCATTACCGAAGGTAAGGAGAGCTGAGAGCAATGAGCAAAATACTGATAATTGAAGATGATGAGAATATTCTGCACCTTGAAAAGGACTACCTTGAAGCGAGCGGTTTTGAGGTGGATATTGCAGTTGACGGTGAAACAGGTCTTAATATGGCATTGAAAAAAAGCTATTCTCTTGTTCTGCTTGATATAATGCTGCCAAAGCTGAACGGCTTTGAGGTGTGCAAAAAAATAAGGCAGGTATGTGATATTCCGATTCTGCTTGTGAGTGCAAAAAAAGAGGACCTTGATAAAATCAACGGTCTTGGCTTTGGTGCGGATGATTATATTGTAAAGCCGTTTTCACCAAGCGAGCTTGTTGCAAGGGTTAAGGCACATATCAGCAGATACAACAGACTGACCAATATACCTGAGCCTGTTGTTATTACATACGAAAGCTTAAAGCTGAATAATGATTCAGGCGAGGCTTTTTATAATGATGTTAATCTGAATTTAACGAAAAAGGAATACGAGCTTTTGAAATTAATGGTTTCAAAGCCGGATACGGTTTTTACAAAAAATGAGCTTTTTTCCAAAGTTTGGGGATATGATTCACTGGGCGATACATCAACGCTGACTGTGCATATTAATCGTTTGCGTGATAAGCTGAAGGAAATTGCTCACGATACGGATTATATCAGAACAATCTGGGGCAGGGGATACAGGCTTAAATAAAATTTATTTTTAATAAAACACACCGCAGAAACAATAGTTTCTGCGGTGTGTTTTATGTTATTTATCTGCTGAAAGAAGCATACGGTCATTATCAAGCTCTTCGCCTGATGTTGTTTTAAACTTGGCAAGCAGGTCAGATGTTGTAAGTGATTTTTTCTCCTCACCGGATACATCATATATGATTTTTCCGTCATTCATCATAATAAGCCTGTTGCCGATTGCAATAGCATCCTTCATATTATGCGTAATCATAATGGCAGTGAGCTTGTCACGCTCTACAATTTTTGTCGTTAAATCAAGAACCTTTTTTGCTGTTTTAGGGTCAAGTGCAGCAGTGTGCTCGTCAAGCAGCAGCAGCTTTGGCTTTTTCATTGTAGCCATAAGCAGTGTTACAGCCTGTCGCTGACCGCCTGAAAGCAAGCCTACCTTCGATGTCAGTCTTGTTTCCAGTCCTAAATCAAGTGAAGCAAGAAGCTCTGTAAACGCAGCCTTTTCCTTGTGTGACACGCCGAATTTAAGCCCTCTTCTTTTGCCTCGTCTTGACGCAAGAGCAAGGTTTTCATCAATCTGCATATCTGCCGCGGTGCCGTTCATCGGGTCCTGGAAAACACGTCCGATATATGCAGCTCGCTTGTGCTCGGGCAGCTTTGTTACATCAATGCCGTCAATAACAATGGAGCCGCAGTCAACAGGGTAAACACCTGCAATCATATTGAGCATTGTGGATTTGCCTGCACCATTACCGCCGATAACAGTTACAAAATCACCCTCGTTGAGGACAAGGTCAATACCCTTTAATGCCTTTTTTTCGTTAATGGTGTTGGGGTTAAAGGTTTTGTGAACATTTTTAATTTCAAGCATTATTCTTTAACCTCCTTTAATTTAACGTGCTTACTCTGAAATTGTGCTTTCCAGAAAGGCGTGCCGAGGAACAGTGCAACGACAAGCGCTGAGAATAGCTTAAGGTCATTGGCATTAAGACCGAATTTAAGAACGATAGTAATTACGATGTAATAGATAATGCTTCCCAGCACTGCTGATAAGAGTCTGAGAGCAAAATTTTTGAAAATTTTTCCGAATATAACTTCGCCGATAATAACAGCAGCAAGACCGATAACAATCGCACCTCTGCCCATATTGATGTCGGCACTGCCGCTGAACTGTGCAAGCAGACCGCCGGCAATTGCAACAAGACCGTTTGAAATTACAAGACCGATAATTTTTCTTGAATCGGTGTTGATGCCGTTCGCACGAGCCATATTCTGGTTTGAGCCTGTTGCACGGATGGAATGACCCATTTCAGTGCCGAAGAACCAATACAGTATTGCAATGATTACCACAACAAAAATTGCGGCAATAAAAATGGTACGCCATATTTGTGTCATATTTGAGGATACGATAAGGTCGTAATTTCTTCCGCTGATGGTGGTATTTGCTCTTCCGTTCATTATACGAAGGTTGATTGAGTACAGTGCAAGCTGGGTGAGAATGCCTGCAAGAATAGCGGGTATTCCGAATTTTGTGTGTAAAATACCTGTTGCAAGTCCTGCAAGACAGCCTGCGAGGAAAGCAATAAACAGGGCAAGATAAATATTCATACCATTGACTGTAGTGAGGATTACAAGTACGGCACCGCCTGTTCCGAGAGTGCCGTCAACGGTAAGGTCTGCAAGGTCAAGTATTTTATATGTAATATAGACACCGATTGCCATAATGCCCCAAATCATGCCCTGTGCAACGGGTGATGGCAATGATTGTAAAAAGTTTAACATTTCTGACTCCTTAAACTAACTAAAAAAGCGATAAAATAATTCTACCGCTTTTTTAATAAAGTTTTATTTATATTTTTGTGTTTTATATGCCGTAATATTAAGCAATAGCCTCGTAGCCCTCAGGAATTGTGATACCTAAAGCCTTTGCTCTTTCAGGCATATATTTCTTTTTAAGCTCTGTAGCATACTGAATTTCCATATCGCCCGGGTTCTGACCGTTTACAAGAATATCGTAAGCCATCTGACCTGCAGCTTGACCGATTGAGTAGTAGCTGATTGAAAGAGTAGCAATACCGCAGCCCTTGCAAAGACCCTCTTCACCTGCGATTACAGGAATTTTAGCAGGCTCTAATACATTGTTGATAGCTTCCTTGTTTGAAGCGGCTGTATTGTCAGTAGGAATAAATACTGCATCACACTTGTCATTTACAATCTGCTGAGTAACTGCTGTTACGTCATTTGTGTCAACAAATGTGTATTCCTTGCCTGTCATTCCAAGACTTGTAAGCTCCTGCTGAATAACATCTGACTGATATTTTGAATTCTTTTCTGCTGAGCAGTAAAGAATTGCAACAGATTTTGCATCAGGGCAAAGCTCTTTGATCATAGCAGCCTGATCCTTAAGAGGAGCAAGGTCTGATGAACCGGTTACGTTAAAGCCTGTTTTTCCCTTCCAGTCCGTAATTTCAAGACCGGTAGCATAGTCTGTGATTGATGTTGCAACAATCGGAATAGTTTCGGTAGCCTGAGAAGCGGCTGCCATTGCATCTGTTGCATTTGCCATAATAAGGTCAACCTGATTTGAAACAAAGTTTGAAACAATGGTTGAACAGTTTGTAGCCTCGCCTGAAGCATTCTGTGAGTCAAAATCAAAGGTAATGCCGTTGGCTGCACCCAGCTCGTTGAGCTTATCCATAAAGCCCTTTGTTGCAGCATCGAGTGCATCGTGCTGAACTAACTGGCAGATGCCGATTTTATAGCTTGTTTTTGCCTGTGACGGATTGTCCTTTTCAGGTTCTGATTTTGAACAGCCTGCAAATGCGGTTGCGGTAAGAACGCCTGCAAGAGCAACTGCAGCTATTTTTTTTACCATTTTGTTCATAATAAATACCCTTTCGTCAATATTTTCAGTTATTATAACAATCTCATTTTAACACCTAAAAGTGCTAAAGTCAATAGCAAGTATAAATTTTTATGAACATTATCATTAAATTCTTTTATAACTGCTCTGCAATGGTAAAAATCATTTCCTTTGTTTTGTCCCAGCCAAGGCACGGATCGGTGATTGATTTACCGTAAACGCCGTCTTCAACCTTCTGGCAGCCGTCTTCAATATAGGATTCAACCATAAAACCCTTAACCATTGATTTTACATCATCACTGTGACGCATGGAATGTAAAACTTCGTTGGCAATTCTCACCTGCTCAAGGTACTTTTTGCCTGAATTTGAATGGTTTGTATCAACAATAACAGCAGGGTTTTGGAAACCGCCGCAGCAGTACATATCATAAAGCTGTCTTAAATCCTCATAGTGGTAGTTTGCGTGATTGTTGCCGTGCTTGCTGACACTGCCTCTTAAAATTGCATGTGCAAGGGGATTGCCTTTTGACTCAACCTCCCAGCCTCTGTAAAGAAATACGTGGTCGCCCTGTGCTGCCTTAATGGCATTGAGCATAATGGACAAATCACCGCTTGTGGGATTTTTCATTCCGATAGGAATGTCGATTCCTGATGATACAAGCCTGTGCTCCTGATTTTCAACAGATCTTGCACCGATGGCAATGTAGCTGAGCAGGTCGGAAAGATATCTGTAATTTTCAGGATAAAGCATTTCGTCGGCACAGGTTAAGCCTGTTTCTTCAATTGCGGTTTTGTGCAGTGAACGGATTGCCTTGATACCCTCAAGCATATCGGGGCTCTTGTCAGGGTCAGGCTGATGCAGCATACCCTTGTAGCCTGCACCTGTGGTTCTTGGCTTTCCTGTGTAAATTCTCGGTATAATTATGATTTTATCCTCAACCTGCTTCTGAACCTCGGCAAGTCTGCGAATATAGTCAAGAACAGAGTCGGCTCTGTCTGCTGAGCAAGGTCCGATGATGAGCAGAAACTTATCGCTTTCGCCTGTGAAAACCTTAGCTATTTCTTCATCTCTTTTGGTTTTGATTTTCTCTGCCTCGGCTGAAAGAGGCATTTCCTTTTTGATTTCCTGCGGAACAGGGAGCTTTCTTTTAAACTGTGTATTTGTCATATTATCCATACATTTTCACCTCTTATAGTTGTTTATATTATTATAAAACATTATTTTCATATGTCAACTGTCAACAAAATCTTAAGCTGTGTTGTGTTTGCTTCGGACACTGCAAATTTTTACCCATTTTGTAAACATTGGAGATTAATTGTGGATTTTTGCTTTTATTTATGATACTATATTTTATCTGTGAGGTATGGTAATGAAAAAAATTAGTGTTAAGGATAAGTCAAAACTGAACATTCCGTCAATTGCAGTGATTGCTGTTATCATAGTTGCCGTGATTGTTTCGGTTATTGCTGTTACAGCGTCAAGAGGGAGCAGACCCGATGGACTGTATCAGTTCAATCAGTCGGTGTCAAATGGTATTGATGTTTCCGAGCATAACGGTGAAATTGATTGGAACAAGGTTAAAGAAACACAGGACTTTGCTTTTATCCGTGTAGGCTATCGCGGTTATGGAAACGGTGAAATTTATAAGGATAAATATGCTGACGATAATCTGAAAGGTGCAAACAAGGCAAAAATCCCTGTTGGCGTTTATTTTTATACGCAGGCTGTAACAGCCGAGGAAGCAGAGGATGAGGCTGATTTTGTGTATGATATTATAAAAAAGCATAATATAGATTTGCCTGTGATTATTGATTTTGAATATCCCATTGACAGTGACGGCAATGCTGTCGGCAGACTGGTTGAAAGCAATAATGATATGGATACAAATACCGATGTTATAAATGCTTTTATTGAAAAGCTCGAGAAGAAGGGCTATACGGCTGGTGTTTATGCATCGTCAAGCGTACTGCATAATAAAATCAATATGAAGAAGCTGAAAAAATCAGCAGTTTCCTGGGTTGCCGATTATAATGACAAGGTAACATTTGATGTGGATTATATTGTCTGGCAGTACAGTGAAACAGGCAGTGTTGACGGTGTAAGCAGTAAATATGTTGACCTGAATTATTGGTATGAATAATAATATCCCCCTGAAAGCCAAGCTCTTCAGGGGGATATTTGACTTTAGACTATTTAATTTATTTCTTTACCGTTTTTGAATTTGTAGGCAATCTCTTTTCCGCCGTAGTCCTTAATACCTTTTATCTCACCGCTCCAGCTATCAGGCAATGCTCGGTTTTTAAACATTTCTGCAATACCTGCACAAACGCCGAAATTACCGTCAATCTGGAATGGGGGATGTGCGTCAAACAAATTCGGATATGAGCCGCCGCCACGTACAAATGTAATTTTGAAGGGTGACGGTTTGATATATGTAAGCTGCTGTTTAATCAGTCTTAATGCATTTTTGCCGTTCCCGAGTCTTGCCCACAGGCAGACCTTCCAGCCCAGTGACCAGCCTGTGCCGCCGAATCCGCGTACTTCCAGTGATTTTTCAGCCGCCTTGTTCAGCTTGTCATTCTGGATAAAGCGTGACGGATAAATGCAGTACAGATGGCTCACGTGCCTGTGCTCAACCTCTGTTTCCTCAAATTCCTCAATCCATTCAGGTATTCTGCCGTCGCTTGCCGGCTTAACCTGCTGAATTTCAGGTGCTTCAAATCCAAGCTCTCTGCAGTTGGCAAAGAAATCAAAAAGAATTTCTCTGTCCATTGATGACATATAGGTGATGGCATAGCGTTCACCGTTATGCTTATAACTGTTTTCAGGGCTGATAGAAGGGCAGGTTACAAGCTCGCCGTTATGTTCAACCAAATAGTCATTGTAAAATGCAAGACAGTTTTTAAACATAGGGATTAGTTTTTCTTTATATGCCTCATCATTTGTATACAGATAATGCTCATAAAGCTGATTGAGTATCCACGGCAGGCTCATACACCACGGTGCGTATGTTCCTGCATCACCATCACCGTCAGGATAGCCTGCAGGGTATGATGCACCCCAGATATCACTGTTGTGGTGTGAGCAGGCACCGCCGCAGTTGTAATAATCCTTTGCGGTTACAGTACCGTTGTAAATAAGCTTTTCAGCTAATTCCGTCAACGGGTCAAAGCATTCGCTCAGATTGGCAATGTCTGTACACCAGTAGTTCATTTCGGTATTGATATTGGTTGTGTAGCTTGATGACCAGGGGGCTCTGAGATGTGTGTTCCATATGCCCTGCAGGGTCATTGCCTTTGTACCCTTTCGTGATGCGGATATTGTTAAATATCTTCCGTACTGGAACAGCAAAGCAATCAGACCGTTGTCATCATCGTGCCTCTTCATTCTTTTTATTCTTTTATCCGTGGTTAAATCGTCACGGCTGCCTTCCAGTGTAATGCTGACCCTGTTGAATAAGGAAGAAAAATCACTGCAGTGTTCATCAAGCAGCAGGTTATAAGACTTGCTGTTTTCAAAATAATGTAGTGCATTTTTATATGCATCGCCTGTGGGCATGGATTTGAAGTCAATAAAGCTTGTGGCAAGTGAAATGAACAGGGTAGTATCCTTCTGATTTGTTACCTCAATGCAGTTACCATTGAAAACAGCATTGCCCTGTACCTTGACAATACCGCAAAAGTCCATACCCTTGTCGCCCCAGACAACCGTTTTACCCTGATTATAATACGGCGGCATACATACCTCAGGTGCTTTGCCCTTGATTACAAGACTGTCCTCAACGGTTTCAACCCTATGATGAAGCTGGCTGGTTAAGCTTACCTTAAAGCTGATACCTTTGTCACTATGTATATTCACAACCATTAACTGTGCCGGATGTGAAACAAAAACAGTCTGACAAAAGCCGCTTGTTTTAACCTTTGCAACACCTGTTTCCAAATCAAGTGTGCGTTCATAGTTCTTTTTCGGTGCATTTTTATATTCAATTATCAAATCACCAAAGGGGAGGTATGCCTCGCTCCAATGACCGTGCATATCCTTATTCAGAATATCCTTTGCCTTGCTGTAATTTTTGCTGAAAACCGCATCTCTTACAGCATCAAGGTGCTTGCCTGCATCTTTTTTGTTTAAATCCTTCGGATAACCTGACCAAAGGCTGTCCTCGTTTAATGCAATCCTCTCCTTTTTCAGATTGCCGAATACAAGTCCGCCTATTCTGCCGTTACCGATAGGTAGTGCCTCTTCAAAATACTTTGCTTTTTTTGTATAATATAATTTATTTTCCATATTTTGATTGTACTAAATGTTTTTATAAATTGCAAGTTATTTTAATTTGTGCTATTATAAAATATAGACAGGGGGTATTTTTATGAAAAATTTTGTAATTACGATCGGAAGACAGTTTGGCTGCGGTGCACATGAAATCGGAACAAAGCTGGCGGAGAAGCTCGGTGTTCCTTATTATGATAAGGAGATAATGAAAAGAGCCTCAAAGGAAAGCGGATTTGACGAAAACCTCTTCCATTTTTATGATGAAAAGCCGACCAGAAGCTTTTTATTCAATGTTTCCGCTGATGGTCTTGTTCCCATGAGCAATAACGGTATCAGTCTTGAGGATCAGATTATTCAGTATCAATTCGATACAATTAAAAAGGTTGCATCCGAGGGCAGCTGTATCATTGTCGGAAGATGTGCTGAATACATATTGAGGGACAGAAAAGATATGGTTTCCGTTTTTCTTCATGCAGATGATGAATACAGGCTGAACAGAGTCATTAACGATTACGGAATTGTTCCTAAAAATGCCGCAAAGGAAATCAAAGCAATGGATAAGAAGCGTGCAAAGTTCCACAATTTTTACAGCGATGACAGATGGGGCGATGCAACAACCTATGATTTATCAATCAATGTTGCAAAGCTCGGTGTTGATGAAACTGTTGAGCTTATTGCAAATTATATCTGTTCTAAATTTTAGTTTGTATGTAGTTATCTTTATTAAAAAAAGCATTTATATTTTCTTGCATTTCCGATATTGATAATATATAATACGTACAAATTGTTTTTTAGGAGAAATTTGATGGATAAAATTCTTGTTCTTGACTTTGGCGGTCAGTATAATCAGCTTATTGCACGCCGTGTCCGTGACCACAGCGTTTATGCAGAAATTCTGCCGTATACTACACCGATTGATGTTATTAAAAATAACGGCTATAAGGGCATTATTTTTACAGGCGGACCCAATTCTGTTTATGATATGAGCTCACCTCATTATGATAAAGAAATATTAAATCTGGGTATTCCTGTGCTCGGAATCTGCTACGGGTGTCAGCTTGTTGCATGGATGGGCGAAGGTGAGGTTAAAACTGCACCTGTAAGTGAATACGGCAAAATTGAATTTACTGCTGATACAAGCTCCAAGCTTTTTAAGAATGTGGATGAAAAATCTGCCGTGTGGATGAGCCATACAGATTATATTGCCGTTCCTCCAAAGGGTTTTGAAATTGTAGGCACAACGAATGATTGCCCCTGTGCTGCAATGCAGAATACAGAAAAGAATATTTATGCCGTTCAGTTTCATCCTGAGGTTACACATTCTCAGTTCGGCTCACAGATGCTTTATAATTTCCTTTATGAGATTTGTGATTGTTCAGGCGACTGGGTGATGGATAATTTTATAGAGAATACTGTCGAAAAACTCAAAGAGCAGATTGGTGATAAAAAGGTAATACTCGGTTTATCAGGTGGTGTTGACAGCTCTGTTGCAGCAGGTCTTCTGTCCCGTGCAGTGGGCAAGCAGCTTACCTGTGTTTTTGTTGACCAGGGTCTTATGCGTAAGGATGAGGGCGATTTTGTAGAAAAAACCTTTACAACGCTTTTTGATATGAACTTTGTAAGAGTTAACTGCGGTGAGCATTTTCTTGCTGAATTAAAGGGCGTTACCGACCCTGAGGAAAAAAGAAAAATAATCGGTACGGAATTTTTCAATGTCTTCTGGAATGAAATCAGAAAGCAGGATGAGCTTGGATATTTTGCTCAGGGTACAATCTATCCCGATTGTATCGAATCCGGCAAGGGTGATGCTGATGTTATCAAAACCCATCATAACAGAGTAAAAACTCCGGATGATGTTGAGTTCCTTGGTATTGTTGAGCCGCTTGCCGATTTGTTCAAGGATGAGGTAAGAAGGGTTGGCGAAAAGCTCGGTATACCAAAAGAGCTTGTATGGCGTCAGCCGTTCCCCGGACCCGGTTTAGGTGTCCGTATAATCGGCGAAATCACTGCTGAAAAAATCAAGGTGCTCCAGGATGCCGATTGGGTGCTCCGTGACGAAATGGCGAAGAATGGCTACGAAAAAAATCTTGCACAGTTTTTCTGTGTCCTGCCCGGTGTCAATACCGTTGGTGTTATGGGTGACCACAGAACATACGACAATCTTGTGGCAATTCGTGCAGTAACAACAGATGACTTTATGACAGCCGATTGGGCAAGAATACCATATGATATTTTGGCAACGGTTTCAAACCGTATTACAAATGAGGTTGACCACGTCAACCGCGTTGTCTATGACATAACCTCCAAACCCCCCGGCACCGTGGAGTGGGAATAAT
>DKYL01000038.1:91199-95735 GCA_002493325.1 Ruminococcaceae bacterium UBA7101 | reverse complement strand
GTAGAAATATTATTTTTCAATAAACAAGTAGTTTATCAGATAAACTACTTGTTTATTTATTTTATACTCATTTAGTATTATGATTTAAAGGTAACAACAATCGGAGGAAGAATATGAATCCAGAAAAAGATAAGATAAAGAATAAAATACGTGAAAAATATAAAGGTAATAAGAATGATGTAATAGTGATACCCGCTGACAAAGAAGAAACTTTTTTAGCAGATGATAGTGAGAAAAGAGTTGCAATATATGTTCGTGTTTCAACAGATAGCATAAATCAAACATCATCTTTTGAATTGCAGAAAAATTATTATACTGATATTGTTGATCGTCATAAAGGTTGGACTTTAGTAGATATATATGCAGACGAAGGCATTTCTGGAACATCGTTAAATCACAGAGATTCATTCTTGAGAATGATTGAAGAATGCAAAACAGGTAATATAGATTTAATAGTGACTAAAAGCGTATCACGTTTTGCTAGAAATTTAGAAGACTGTATACATTATGTTTATGAACTTCGTTCAATGCCTCATCCTGTGGCTATATACTTTGAAGTAGAAAATATTTATACGCTCAATGAGGATACAGAAATGATATTAGCATTTACTGCTACATTAGCTCAGGAAGAAAGCAGAAATAAAAGCAAATCAATGAATGCATCAATTGATATGAGATTTAGTAGAGGTATTTTATTAACGCCGGTATTGCTAGGATATGATCATGATGAAGAAGGAAATTTGGTAATTAACGAAGAAGAAGCCAATACAGTGCGTTTGATTTTCTTCTTATATCTTTATGGCTGTTCTTGTGAACAGATAGCACAAAGATTAACTGAACTTGGCAGAAAAACGAAAACAAACAATGAGATTTGGTCAGCAAGTACAGTTAGCGGAATTCTACATAATGAAAGACATTGCGGTGATGTTATAGCGAGAAAAACTTATACGCCCAATTATTTAGATCATAAATCAAAGAAGAACAATAAAAATAGAAATCAATATCGGTATGAAAATCACCACGAAGCAATTATTTCAAGAGATGATTTTGTTGCAGTTCAGCATATGATGCAAAATGCAAAGTATCATAGTAAATATAGCAACAAATCTTTTCTGCCGGAATTATATGCTGTTTCAGATGGTATTTTGAAAGGCTATGTAGCCATTCATCCTACGTGGGCAGGTTTTAGATCAGATGACTATTTGAATGCTTCAAAATCTGTATATGCCTTTGATGAATTTGATAGAAGAGAGGAAAAAGAATACCAGGCTAATGAGGGGGATTTTGATTTTAGAGGATTTGAGATAGCAAGATCTCAGTTTTTTGATAATGCAAATAAAATAAGTGTAACTTTTGGGATTGACGGATATATATTTTCAACTGCAGCTTTAAGGAAATTGAATTCCGCTGAATATGTTGAAATTTTACTTAATCCGATTACGCTCAAAATAGCTGTAAGGATTACTTCAAATAAAAATAATAAATATGCAATCAGGTGGGTATCCAGAAAAAATGGCGTATTGTATCCAAATAAGATTGCTGGAGCAGCATATATAAAAACCATATATGAATTATTTGGATGGAATGAAAAGTGTCGTTACCGTGTTAATGGTATTTTAAACGATAAAGGTGATAATAAAATCTTGTTTTTTGATATAACGGAAACAGAAGTATTTATTCCATATGATTCGTTTTCAAAAGAAAAAATTGAAAATGAAATGAAGCCAATCGGTTCAACTAAATGGTCTGTTAAAGCCTATCCGGAAAGTTGGATAGAGAATTTTGGAAACAATTATTATGTGCAGCAGGATTTTGAATCTCTTTGTGCTGCTGAACAACTCAAATTTGAAAGTGCAGCAATTAAAAAGTATTCAAATATAGATGTAGATAATGTAACAAGTCAATCGGAGTTAAAAGAAAATATTCAAAATATAATAAACGAGATTAAGGGGGAAGTTGATAATGAATAATATTACTGAAGAATTATCTGTAACAGATAATGAATTTACTTATGATGGATATCAGGTCGTACGAAGAGAATTTTTTTCTCATTTATATGATCCTTCTATATGTTTTAATATGGATAAAATATATGTTAACAGTGCTGCACTTAAGAGACTTCCTAAAGTGGAATTTATGCAAATTCTGATAAACCCTGAAACGCATAAATTGGTTCTTAGACCTTGTGATGAAAATGCCAAGGATTCATTTGCATGGTGTCGGACTAACAAATATGGCAAACGACTCGCAAAGCAAGTTACTTGTCGTATATTTTTTGCTAAGATTTTTGAACTTATGAATTGGAATCCTGAATATCGATATAAGCTACTTGGAAGACTGATAAAATCAGGCAACGAAAGTCTTTTTGTATTTGATTTGGATGCAACAGAAGTATATCAGCGAACAATTCTTGATAATGGTAAACCAAAAACATCAAGAATACCTGTTTTCCCTGCAGAATGGAAAAATCAGTTTGGTTTATCAGTTGAAGAACATTCTAAACAGCTTGGTATTAATATTTTTGAAGGATATGTGGTTTTCGGTATCAAAGAAAAAAGTAATAATGATAAGAAACAAATTGATGCGTAATGATAGGAGAATGATGAGATGAACGACAAAGATAATCAAATTGCGATTGTGCTTGATTGGAAAAAGAATCGGATTCGGATTTACAAGGAAACACTTTATCAAATCGGACAACCGGATAATATATGTTTGTTAGTGAATCCTGAAATTATGACTATTGCTGTTCAAGCAACACCGTGTTCAGTTGGTGTAACACATAAATTGAATTGGAAAAAACTTCAAGGAGCACTCAGTATTGAACTTTACAGCAGAGCATTTCTTTCCCGGCTTTTTAATATGAAATTGGACTGGGATATTGAACACTCGTATAGAATTTATGGAAAGGTTAATCATCGAATGAATGTTGCAGAATTCAAAATTGCAGATGCAGTTTCAATTGATGATTTAAATGATTAAAATGCATACATATAATAATTTGAACTATGAACATAACATATATTCTATTGGTAAAGAATATGAAAAAGAAAAATTATTGCATAATGACTTATCATCAATAACAATTTCTGAAAAGCTTGGAAAAAAGTATCACAAGTCAGGTTCATCAATTCAAAAATATGCGGAATTTGCAAGAGCCGTTGATAGAATTGAAGCGAAAGTTCAAGGTAAGAAGGAGTTACTTTTATCAGGAAAATTTAAAGTATTACGGGAAAGTATTGTCAGAATTTCTCATTCAAGTCCGAAAAATATAGAACAATTTTTTAAAGAAATTGAGCTTTGTGGTGAGATTCAAGCAATAGAAAATTTTAAGAACCAACAGAATATACAATGTGTTCCTGAAGTGAAAAAAACACCCGAATATAATCCTAATTCGAGTGTTACAAGTTTATATTTTACAATTCCGTCTTGGTGTAAAATGATTGATGATTTATTAAATAATGCTAATTTAAATAATATATCTAACGAAACAAACAAAAAGTTAATTGATGTGTTGAATGATTTAGATGATTCAATTATAAAGCTTTTGATGAAATTAGAAGGGAAAATTAAAAATGAATAGTATTACGTATAATGATTTTTCTGAATTTATTCCTGATGTCAAATTTGAATTAATACAAATTAAAGATTTAACTTCAAATCAGGAATATCAAAGAAATATATCTATGAAGCATGTAGAGAGGGCAGCAAAAGCATTTGATCCATATCAAATAAATCCTGTTAAAGTCAGCAGAAGAAATGGCATTAATTATGTATTTAACGGTCAGCATACAATAGAGATAGTGGCAAAAGTATCAAAGTCCCGTGAAACTCCGGTATGGTGTATGGTTTATGAAGATTTGGATTATAGGACAGAGGCAGATATATTTGCTAACCAGCTTAAGTACACTAAAAGTTTATTGCCTTATGAAATTTTTATGGCAAATGTAGAAGCAGGAAATGACAAGGAGTTATTTATTAAGTCAATAGTAGAGGCATATAATCTTAAAATTTCCTTAAATAAAACAGCAGGCGGTATTTGTGCAGTTGCAGCACTTGAAACGATTTATGACGATTATGGATATGAAATTTTAGATAGGACAATCAGAATAATAGTTGGCACTTGGGAGGGCGAAGGTGATTCTTTGTCTGCCAATATGCTTAAGGGCGTGGCATTAATTTTGACTACATATAGAGATTATTTCAATGAGGAAATATTCAGAGATAAATTAGGACGCATATCAATCAAATTATTGTCAAGAAGTGCAAAAGAAAGAGGTAATGGAACATTAGGGTATTCAGAAGCAATGGTAGTCGAATATAATAAAAAAATGAAAGTAGGAGCATTGCATCTCAGTAAGCTAAACACAGAACGGAATAAGATTAGAAAAGACAAGCAAAAAGAAACTGAACAGCTTTTTTCTTTGCTTGATTCTATAAATGCAAGCAATCAAGATATATAGATAAACATATTTCTTTTTATTTGAATTGCCTAACTATCTTTTTGTTGTAAATTTATTATTTTTATTGTATTAT
>DKYL01000038.1:18317-90942 GCA_002493325.1 Ruminococcaceae bacterium UBA7101 | reverse complement strand
CTGTATTATAATATATAGTATAGCTTTTTCATAAAGGGGAAAGTACAATGAAATTATATCATGGCAGTAATGTTGAGGTTAAAGCGCCTAAAATTATTCAATCAGACCGAAGACTTGATTTCGGAACCGGTTTTTATTTAACAACAAGTTATGAACAAGCACAAAGATGGGCTGAGTTAACAACTGCAAGGCGTGGAGTTGGTAAAAAGACTATAACAGTTTTTGAATTTGATGAAACTTTGATTAATAATTTGAATGTTTTAGTTTTTGAGCAAGCGGATAAAGATTGGTTGAAATATGCCGCTGATAATCGTAATAATGAAAATGCTTCAGATGATTATGATATTGTTATAGGTCCTGTTGCAAACGATAGAACAGCACCGGTTATTACCGCCTATTTTGCAGGAATTTATGATGAGGAAGAAACAATAAAAAGACTTCTGCCTCAAAAACTTAAAGATCAATATGCTTTTAAAACATCGGCTGCATTGGATTGTTTAAAATTATGCGAGGTGATAGTTAATGAGTAATATCATGCCTTTTATTCTGAATTACTATAATAAAGAAATAGTTAATAAAATCCGCATTAAATATGGCGTGGATTCTATGGATGCTCTCAGAATGTTTCTTTCATCACAAACATATCAAATGCTTGCAGATGAGAAACTCGAAATGTGGGATTTTTCACCTATAGGTATTTTTGATATGTGGGAAAGTGAACAGGTAACAGGCAATCCACGAAATTCACTCTATTTAAGGAGAGATGAATATGTCTAAAGAAATGGAATTTTTTATTTTTTTACTTGAACAATATGCAAAGTATAAAAATAAAACAGCTGATGTTATTTTAAAAGAATGGGATGAATTGGAACTAACGGGTTCCATTTATGATATGTATGAAAAATATCACATTGAAAGACTGGAAAATGCTTTTGAAGATATAGATAAACTTATAAATGATAAGCAATCTTTAATTTAGACTATTAAATTTTACCCACAACTCATACGGCATTGGATTTATGTTATTTTCATATCTACTGACAACTTGTCTATCTGTATTAAGTAATTCTGCTAATTGTTTTTGAGTCAAATGATTGTCTTTTCTGAATTTTAATATCTGCTCACCTTGGTTGTTCATAAGAAACAGTTGATAAGGTGAGCAGATTTTTTGTGTGTATAAATTTAAGATGTTACACAGTTTTCTAAGCTTGTCCGCATTATGTAAATCGTATTTATTTTGCTCAAGTCTCATAAGGGTATCAACACTGATGCCAACATAATCAGCAACTTGCTTTATAGTTAAGTGCTTTTCAATTCTTTGCTTTTTGACTGCACCTCCAAAAGTGGAATCATCAATTTCATTAAACGTATTGAATGAATAATGCTTATAATTTTTAACTCTAAGTTTAATACAAAACAAGGGAGAGTATTCAACTTTACCATTCTTAATTCTATGCAGGATATATGTGTTAGGTAATGATTTATACACACTCCATTTATCAATCTCTGGTAAAATGCTCGTGGTTTGTGGTTTCAAAGCACAAATTGTTGCTGTTATGTTATCATAGCATTTGCTATGTTGATGCAAACGGATATCTCTATTTTGATGCTGCAGGATATGAAAATGAGTCAAAAAGTGCAGTTTATTACAGCGCAAAGTCTGACAGTTACGTAGATAAGGACGGTAATATATATTACCAAGCACTTGATGTAAGCTGGGATAAGGACGGAAAGCTTGTTGATGCTTATGACGGTGAATATTTGCTGGATTAAGTTACGGCAATAAAATAAATTGATAACTCCCGATACACACTTGTGTATCGGGAGTTTTGCTTATGCATTGCTTATTCTTTCATTGATTTCTTTCTCTATGGCGGCAAGCCCGTTCTTAGTGGTTAAGCCTACGTCAATGGTGACTACTCTTTCATCCTTTAAGGTTAAGATTACCTTTGACTGACGATCAACAAAATTTTTAACAAAGCTCGGTTTGGTGTCCTTTTCTGTCTCAACCTTTTCAATGTCTGCATATACAAAAATGCTGTCATTGTCAAGCCCTGTAAATTCCATTTCGTCACCATAGAATTTAACGCCGTTTGAAAGCACCTCTTTTGTAACAAGTGCTGCAATAATCAGTGCTGCCAAATCACATACTGCAAAAATAATGATTGTTGCGTTCTGTACAGCAATAAGCCTTTTTATTGCATAAATTCCATAGCCGATAACAGCGGCATCAAGAATGGCAACAACTACCAGTGTGATTGGCGAAAGTATTCTTAAAAATTTGTCCTTCATCTGAATTTTCTCTCCTTATAATCCTCAAGCAATTCAATATGCTTTGCCTGAAAGGTTTTGTGGTTAAGATAGCTTAAACCATTTTCGTCACTGAAATTAAAGTGCAGCTTGTAGCTGTAAAGTGCCTGCCTGTATCTGCCTTTTTCCTTGCCGTATTTTCCGTCACCGTAAAGGGGATGACCTATGTGTGCAAGGTGTGCCCTTATCTGGTGTGTTCTGCCTGTGTGCAGCTTTACCTCCAGCAGTGATGCATCAGGATAATAGTCAAGAACCGTGTACTCTGTAATGATTTTTTTTGAGTCCGGTACCTGATTATCCGTAACAGCAACCATATTTTTCTTTTCGTTTTTTGCAAGGTAGGCACTGAGCAGTTCATTTTGCCTGCTCATTTTTCCATGAACGACTGTTAAGTAATATTTTTCAATTTCACGGGCTTTGATTTTGTCATTGATGATTTTCAATGCCTGTGCATTTTTTGCGGCAATGACAATACCACCTGTGTTTCTGTCAATTCTGTTGGCGAGGGAGGGGGTGAAGGCTGATGCTTCGGGGTCCCATTCCTTTTTGTCATAAAGGTATCTTTTAAGCCGTGCGACAATGTTGTCAATATAATCCTTGCCGTCGGGATGACAGAGAACGCCAACCTTTTTGTTGATGAGAATAATATTGTCATCCTCATAGATGATATCCAAATCGGTTGACGCATTCAGAAAGTCATAGTGCTTCTTTCTGATTTCAAGAACATCATCCTTTAAATAAAGCTCAAGCAAATCACCGCTGCCCAGCACCTGTTCAGGTGTGCAGCGCTTTTTATTTACCTTAATATTCTTTTTTCTGATTTCCTTATACATTAAGGATTTCGGCAGTCTGTCAAAAGTTTTTGTAATGAATCTGTCAACCCTGCTGCCTGCGTCCTTATCGGTGATAACAAAGCTTTTCATTTATTGTTCCTTAGCTTTTTTCTCTTCCTCAAGCTCCTGAATTTCCTTATAGAACATATTGGCTTTCACATAAACCTCAATATATCCTCTGATGATTTCAGCCATTTCACCCTTTTTATATGGGTTGAGCAGAATATGCTCATCATCATCAATGGCAAGGGGACCTTTTTCATAGTCATTGAAGGTGGGCATAAGGGAATAGCTGTCCTTTGTTTTTACAATGGAAAGCAGGGTGTAATCTGCTGTTGCGTTAACAAAGCCTTTCTTTTTTGTGTATTTTTCAATGGTTGAAAGCGGGGAGTTATCATTGTGCTTTTTTGTGTAGCAGTAAGATATAACCTCTTCAATAAAGTTCTCAAGCTGTGTGTCACTGTACGGTGCTTTAAGAAGAACAACCTTGTCAATATCAGCAATGCCGTATTTATCACTTTCACCGCAAGGAATACCAATCATATTTTCATTTTCATCTACATAAACACTTATTGTATAAAAATCCTTGTCCATAATGCACCTCTTAAAATATGAATATATTAATTATAGCTTATATTACAGAAAAAAACAACAGTATATTCATTGAAAAAGCCTGTGCCTTATGTTAAACTATTATTGGTGATAATATGAAAAAGGTATTGATTACAGGCGGTGCAACGGGAATAGGAAAGGCCTGTGCACTGCTTTTTAAGGAAAAGGGCTATGATGTCTATATAACCTATCATAAAACTGAACCTGATTTTGACGGTGTTACTGCAATTAAATGCGACTTGCAGAATATGGTTGATATCAAAAAGGTGTTTTACCGAATGGGCAGTATTGATGTGCTTGTGAACAATGCAGGTGTCAGCCTTATTAAACAGATTAATGATACTACCGAAAGTGATTATGATTGGATAAGCAATGTTAACGCAAAATCCTATTTTTTCTGTGCCAAGGAGGCAACACTGCGAATGCTGGAATACCACAGCGGTGCAATCATTAATATTTCATCTATGTGGGGGCAGACAGGTGCATCCTGTGAGGTAGCATATTCCATGAGCAAGGCGGCGGTTATAGGCTTGACGAAGTCACTGGCTCAGGAATTGGCACCGAGCGGAATAACCGTTAACTGCGTGTGCCCCGGTATTATTGATACACGAATGAATGACTGCTTTGATAAGGCAGAGCTTGAATATGAGGTGCCTCTCGGCAGACTTGGTACACCTGACGAGGTAGCCGAGGCAGTTTTGTTTTTTGCGGAAAATGAATATATTACAAACCAAATTCTCGGTGTAAACGGCGGAATAGTGTAAAGAAAAGGCAAGTATAGGTTAACCCTGTACTTGCCTTAGTTTATGTACTTTATATTTTAATTTGACGGATGCGGCATATAGTTATAAAGCTCGCCTGTATCAAGATAGCATATTACAGCAGGGAAGGGAGTTCATTTGATTTCGTATCTCATAGAATTACCTCTTTTCATAAAATTGTATATAATTAATTTATCATAATAATAAATTTTATGCAACATTTATTATTGCAATGAAAATAATATAGGTATATAATTAAACTGCAAAAAAATTGGTATTATATTAACAGGAGTATTATATGAAAAAATTTATGGATAAGGATTTTTTGCTTGATACGGATGCCGCAAAAAAGCTGTTTCACGAGTTTGCTGAAAATATGCCTATCTGCGATTATCACTGTCATCTGAATCCTAAGGAGATTTTTGAGAATAAGCCGCCTGAAAGTATAACAGAGCTGTGGCTCTCAGGTGACCATTATAAATGGCGTGCAATGAGAAGCTGCGGTGTTGAGGAAAAATACTGCACAGGCAATGCATCAGACAGGGAAAAGTTTCAGAAATTTGCTTATACCCTTCAGTATTGTATCGGCAATCCGCTTTATCACTGGGCACACATTGAACTCCAGCGTTATTTTGGTATTGATACTCCGCTGAATGCAAAAACTGCAGATGATATTTTTGACAGGGCAAATGATGCAATCAGAAATGGTGATTTCAGACCGCAGAGCCTGATTATGAAAAGCAATGTT
The DNA here is from genome assembly GCA_002493325.1 of Ruminococcaceae bacterium UBA7101. Lineage (GTDB taxonomy): Bacteria > Bacillota > Clostridia > Oscillospirales > Acutalibacteraceae > Eubacterium_R. Next base: position 85,678 of record DKYL01000038.1, on the reverse strand, counting down.
AAGGTAGTCTGCACAACAGATGACCCTGTTGACGATTTGAAATATCACAAGCTGCTTAAGGATGTTCAGGGCTTTGACTGCAAGGTGCTGCCCTCATTCAGACCCGATAAGGCACTGAATGCTCACCTTGATGGCTTTGCAGATTATATTAATACCCTTGCAAAGGCTGCCGATGTTGAAATTAAAAGCTATAAGGATGTAATCACCGCATTGCTTAAACGAGCTGATTATTTTGACAGTGTGGGCTGCAGAGTGTCGGATCAGGCATTCGATTATCCGCCGTATGCAGTTGCAGCGGATGATGAAATTGACGAGATTTTCAACCGTGCAATGAAGGGCGAAAAAATCACTCTTGCAGAGTGTGATAAATACAGAACACCCATTTTGCTTGCCCTTGGTGAGAAATATCACGAGCTTGGCTGGGCTATGGAAATCCATATCGGTGCGATGAGAAATAACAACACACTGATGTTTAACAAAATCGGTGCTGACACAGGCTTTGATTCAGTAGGTGACTGTGAGATTGCACAGCCTTTGTCAAGATTTCTGGATGCACTCAATGTTAAGGATAAGCTTCCTAAAACCATTCTGTTTAATCTGAATGACAAGGATAATACAGTGCTTGGCACAATGCTGGGCAATTTCCAGAGTGCTGATGCTGAATCAAAAATTCAGTTCGGTCCTGCCTGGTGGTTCCTTGATACAATGGACGGTATGACAAATCAGATGAAAACCCTTGGCAATCTCGGTGTTCTTGGTAAATTTGTCGGTATGGAAACGGATTCACGTTCCTTTACCTCTTACGGAAGGCACGAATATTTCAGACGTATTATGTGTGCTCTGCTGGGCAGATGGGTAGAGGACGGCTGGTATGCATATGACGAGGATATTCTTAAGGAGATTATTCAGGGGATATGTTATAACAATGCAATCAAATATTTTAATTTTTAATTTATGTGAGGTATAGCTATGGATTTAAAATTAAGACCAAAGGAAGAATGTAAATTTGATGAAATTTCACTTGGTGAAATTATGCTCAGACTTGACCCGGGTGAGGGCAGAATTAAAACTGCCCGTTCCTTCAGAGCTTGGGAAGGCGGCGGAGAGTACAATGTTGCCCGCGGACTTCGCAGATGCTTTGGTTTAAATACAGGTGTTGTGACTGCTTTTGCAGAGAATGAAATCGGCTACCTTATGGAGGATTTGATTCTTCAGGGCGGTGTTGATACATCACTCATTAAATGGATGCCCTTTGACGGTATCGGCAGAACAGTAAGAAACGGTATCAATTTCACAGAGCGCGGCTTTGGTATCCGTGGTGCTGTGGGTGCATCTGACAGAGGCAACACTGCTGCTTCAAAGCTTAAGCCGGGTGATATTGACTGGGATTATATTTTCGGTACACTCGGTGTTCGCTGGCTGCACACAGGCGGTATTTATGCTGCTCTTTCAGAAACTGCTGCTGAGGTTGTTATTGAGGCAGTTAAAAAGGCTAAGAAATATGGCACAATTGTTTCCTATGACCTGAACTACCGTCCGTCACTCTGGAAGGATATCGGCGGTCAGGCAAAGGCACAGGAGGTTAACAAGGAAATTGCCAAGTATATCGACGTTATGATTGGTAATGAAGAGGACTTCACTGCATCTCTTGGCTTTGAGGTTGAGGGCAACGACGCTGACCTGAAGGAGCTGAATATGGATGGCTATTATAAGATGATTGAAACCGTTACAAAGGCTTATCCGAACTTCAAGGTTATTGCTACTACGCTCAGAACGGTTAAAACTGCAACGGTTAATGATTGGAAGGCAATCTGCTGGGCAGACGGTCAGATTTATCAGTCAATGGAATTCCCCGGTCTTGAAATCCTTGACAGAGTTGGCGGCGGTGACAGCTTTGCATCAGGTCTTATTTATGGCTTAATGACCTATCAGGATGCACAGAAGGCTGTTAACTACGGTGTTGTTCACGGTGCACTTGCAATGACTACCCCGGGTGATACAAGCATGGCATCACTTAAAGAGGTCGAGGCAAAGGTTAACGGTGCATCTGCACGTGTACAAAGATAAAATTGTGTCTTTTTACGTTAGGCAAGTTTTTGAAAAATCCACTGATTTTAGTAATGAAATAATTTATAATTATTACAGGAGAAATATTATGGCTAATAAAATTGAAACCTTGGCAAAAATTCAGGAGGTTGGTATTGTTGCCGTTGTTCGTGCAACATCAATCGAGCAGGCTGAAAAGATTACCGATGCCTGTATTGCAGGCGGTGTTGCCGCTATCGAGCTTACCTTCACTGTTCCTCACGCTGACAAGCTGATCGAGGCTATGAAGGCAAAGTATAATTCAGGTGAAATCATTATCGGTGCAGGCACTGTTATGGATGCTGCTACTGCACGTATTGCAATCCTTGCAGGTGCTGAATATATTGTGTCACCTTACTTTGACCCTGAAACGGTTAAAACCTGTAACCGTTACGGTGTTCCTTCCATGCCGGGTATCTATACACCTACCGAGGCTGTTCATGCTATGGAGTGCGGCGCAGATGTGCTTAAGGTATTCCCCGGTGACATTGCAGGTCCTGCATTTATTAAAGACATTCACGGTCCTATCCCGAATGCTGTTATGATGCCGTCAGGCGGTGTTGATGTTGACAATGTTAAGGACTGGATTAAGGCAGGTGCTATTGCCTGCGGTGCAGGCTCATCCTTAATTGCAGGTGCTAAGACAGGCGATTATGATAAGATTACCGAAACAGGTAAGCTCTTTGTTCAGCGTATTAAGGAAGCAAGAGCAGAAATGGCAAAATAAAAAAGAGTCGGCGAAGGCTTGCCTTTGCCGACTGTTTGCATTATGGTGGTAATTATGAAAGCAGTTATTTTTGATATGGATGGTGTTTTGTTTGACACTGAAAGTGTCTGTATGAAGGCGTGGGATTATGCAGGTGAATTAATGGGTGTCGGCAAAGCAGGCTATATGGTGCTCAAAACACTTGGTATGAATGCCGATAAGGCAATTGAAATCATCAGGGATGAATTCGGTGATGATTTTGATGCTGTGAAATTCAAGCAAACGGGCAGAGAGTACTCCTATCATTATTTCAATACATATGGTGTACCTGAGAAACCGGGTCTTTATGAAATACTTGATTATCTTAAAAATAAGGGCTATAAAATTGCCCTTGCCTCCTCCACAAGCTCACAGAGTGTGCATCACCATTTAAAAGAAAAGGATATTGAAAAGTATTTTGCTGCAGTTATCTGTGGTGATATGGTTGAAAAATCAAAGCCTGAGCCTGATATTTATTTAAAGGCTTGTGCAGAGATAAACGAAAATCCTGCTGATTGCGTTGCGATAGAGGATTCAAAAAACGGTTTGCTGTCTGCTCACCGTGCAGGAATGCAGGTTATTATGGTGCCTGACTTATGGCAGGGTGAGGCTGAAACAGACAGCTTTTTAATGGCAAAATGTGAGAATTTAACTGAAATTATGACTGTTTTATAGCCACTCAACTAATGGTTTAGCCGTTTTTCAACCGATAGTTTACAGCACAACCGCTGCGTTATTGTTAATTTCACACGGCGAAGGTAGAATTGAATTACCAAATAATTTAAAAGGAGTTGAATTCTATGTTCGGTTTGGAACGAAAAGAAAATACAGGGCTTGTAAAGCAGGAGGTGACATATATGAATTTAGGCAAAAATATTGCCGAGCTGAGAAAGAAGAATAATCTTACGCAGGAGGAGCTGGCAAATATGCTTGGCGTTTCACCGCAGGCAGTTTCAAAGTGGGAGAATGACGCCGCCTGTCCTGATATTGCACTGCTGCCGAAGATTGCAGAGATTTTCGGCGTAACCATTGATGAGCTGATGAATGAGCAGGGCAGTATCCATTCTCAAAAAGCGGTGAACAGCAAAATGCAGACAAAGCGGATCATTCAGATTCATGTGCTGTCTGCAGACGGAAAAAGCAGTAAAATTAACATACCATTCAAGCTTGTTTCGGCAGGTATGAAAATCGGTGCAATGTTCGGTCTGGATGACAATATCTGCGGTGCAATTAACACTGCTGTTGAAAGCGAAGCCATTGATGATTTAATCACTGTCGACGGTGATCACGGCGAAAAGGTTACTATTAAGATAATATAAATTTACGGTAGGGGCGGATAATATCCGACCCTGCGAAATATTACATCAGTAAATGAAATCCGCAGAAGGAAAACTTCTGCGGATTTATGTTTATACTTTATATTTTTCTGCCTGCATATTGAACATCCTTGCATAGGTTTTGTTCAGCACCATAAGCTCTGCGTGTGAACCGCTTTCAATAATTTCACCATTTTCCATAACAAAAATTCTGTCTGCATTGATTGTGGTTGACAGTCGGTGAGAAATAAAGATAACCGTTTTATCCTCAGCAGCTTCAAGCATGGATTGGTTCAGCTTGTATTCTGCCACAGGGTCAAGGTTTGCCGACGGCTCGTCAAGAATGATGTAAGGGCAGTGGTTATAGAAGGCACGTGCGATTGCAATTTTCTGGCTTTCACCGCCTGAAAGCATTACACCGCTGTCGTCAAATTCTCTCAGGAGCTCTGTATCCGTGCCGTTTGGCAGCTTTTTGTTAAAGCCGCTGTGTGCCAGTGCCTCGTTAACCCTGTCACTGTCGGGGTCAATATCAAGTGCCACGTTCTCACCAACCGAGCAGGAGAAAATCTGAAAGTCCTGAAATACTGCAGTGAATCTGTCACGGTGCGATTTTACCGTGGCATTTTTTATGTTTTCGCCGTCAATCAGAATTTCACCTTCGCTTACGTCATAAAGTCTTAAAAGCAAATTGGTCAGCGTGGTTTTGCCTGCACCGTTAAAGCCCACAAGTGCAATTTTTTCATAGGGCTTTATAGTCAGATTAATATTTTTAAGGGTTGGCTTAGTATTCCCCGGATAGGTAAAGGAAAGGTTTTTTATTTCTATCTCCTTAGGCTCTGTGATTTTTGCTGTGATTTCACCGTCGTTGATTTTGGTTTCTGTCTTTAAAAATTCACGGTATTTTTCAATCATTTTGCCCTGCTCTTCAAATCGTGCCAATGCCCAGACTGTTAAAAAGTTGATTGAGGACGCAATGGCGTATGCACCGTTGAAGGATGCAACAAAGTCACCTGCCGATATAGACTTTTCAATCAGCACACAGTAGCCCAGGTAAAGGGGAAGCACAAACATAAAGCCTAAAATCTGCACACCGAAATCCTGAATGAAATAGAGAATGGATATTTTTGACCAGTATTTCTTTTGGTTTTCCACAACCTTGTCGGCAGCGTCATTGTAGTTATCTATCAGAATGGGCTTGATGTTGTTCATTCTGACCTCTTTTGCATAGTCCTGCAAATAGAATATTCTTTGAAAGTAGTCACTGCGTCTGTGAAATTTGGTGTTGTCAATCCTTCTGCCCATCTGCAGTGCACCGATTTTTTTGCTCAGCGGCATAAATATGCCAACGAATACAAGAATAATCAAAAGGCATACAGGGTCAATTGCTAACAGGATGGAGGATATGGTTATCAGCGATACCACGTTGCCTATGTAGTTCCTCACAAGACCAAGTATGTTTTGAATATTGTCGGATGAGGACTCGATGGTTAAAATGAAATTGTTGTAGAAGGCAGGATTGTCATAGGATTCAAGGTCAAGGGCTTTTGCCTTTGCATAGAGCTTTTCGTTCAAGCCCTTATATACCTTTTCCTTTTCAATGTTCCAGAAGAACTCCCTGAATATCCATGCCGCAAGCTTGCTGATGATAAGCACTGCCGCAACAACTGCCACTACAATATATAATCGGTTAAGATTTTCACCGCTTGCTACAATGTCAATCATATACTTAACACCAAGCACGCTGATTAGCCTTGTGGGCAGAACAAGAACAATGCCCCATATACATTCGCCGATAACCAGCAGCGGCGAAACGGAGAACAGCAGCTTTAAAAAGTATATTATGTTTGACAGCATGGAGTGCTCTGTTTTTTCTTTTTTAGTTTTCATACTATCTCTCCTTTCATAGCATAGGATAGTCGAAACCGATATGGTTTAAAATGACCTATTTCCGCAGAAACTGCGTTAAAAATCTTGCCATACGGCAGTATGCCATCGATTTTGTGCCTTGTTTCATCAAAAATATGTCTATTTTAAACTGCTTGCACCGAAAACGCCGGAGTTGTGAATGAATTTTTGTGTTTGAGATGGCAGAAAGGCTGACGCCTTTCAACAGTAAAAACGCGAAAATTCGTCACAAAAACAAGTTTTCGGCATATTGTGTTCGACTATTCTATGCTATAGCTTCTGGACTGCAGGCTGAACATCTTTGCATATTCGCCCTGCTGTGCCATAAGCTCATTATGATTACCGCTTTCAATGATTTGTCCGCCGCTTAAAACATAAATTTTGTCGGATAAAACAGCGCTTGAAAGCCTGTGTGATATGTAAATAACGGTTTTGTTTTCTGTGGCTGAAATCAGATTTTCATACATCTTATATTCGGCAATGGGGTCAAGGGCAGAGCTTGGCTCGTCAAGTATGGCAAGGTCAAAATCCTTGGCAAACAGTCTTGCGGTTGAAACCTTCTGATTTTCACCGCCTGAAAGTCCTGCCCCGTTTTCATCAAACTCTCGTGTTAACAGGGTGTCACCGCCGTTTGAGAAGGTGGTGATTTTATCCCACACACCGCTTTGGATTAAAGCGTTCTTTGCAATTTCCTTATCCTCCTCATCACACCTGTGGCAGATCACATTTTCAAAAACAGAAATGGCAAAGTTCTTGTAATCCTGAAAAACAGTTCCGAATTTGTCCCTTAGTGAGTCAATATCATATTCCTTAATGTTTATACCATTATATAGGATTTCACCCTCTGTAACATCGTAAAATCTCAGCAGCAGCTTGACCAGTGTGGATTTGCCTGCACCGTTAATGCCGACAACTGCAATGGTATCACCCTTATTGATTTTTAAGCTGATATGGCTGAGTGAGTTTTCCTTTGCACCGGGATATTTGAAGGATACATTTTTCAGCTCAAGGCTCTCGAATGCGCCCGCCTTTTTTGAGCCTGACACGATTTTTGGCTCATATTCAAAAAAGTCCTTTAAATTCTGAAAATAAAGAGCCATCTGGCTCAGCTCGTCAAAGCATTCGGCAATGTCCATTGTTGCGTTTCTGACAGAATTGATGGAGGATAATACCACGGAAAAGCCCGATATTGTCATTTTGTTTGTGTGGATAAACTGATAGCCTGCAACGGCATATGTGCCTATAATCGGTATGAACTCACTGAAAAGGGAGCTTACCATACTGTAAATAAAAAGCTTAAAGCCGTATTTTTTCAGTATTTCAATATTTGAGCTTATCGCTCTGTCAAAGCGTTTCATCAGCACCGCAAAAATATTCGAGGTGCGCATATCCTTTGAAAAGTCCTTTAAAAATACAGTCCTCTGGATATATGCTTTTATTCTGTTATTTGTTGTCATCTGCAAATCACGCTCATAAACACAGCGGCTTTTGGACATTTCAATGGCAAAAACAAATATCACAGGCAGCAGGAACAGAAGATACATCGGGTCAATTATGGTTACGGTTGCCACAACAAAGGCAAAGGACAGCAGACAGCCGATAATATAGGCAATGTCAAAGCAAAGTATATCAAAATATCCGTATTGCAGAACAAGGGTTGCCCTTTGGTATTTGTCATAAAATGCAGGGTCTTCGTAGCAGCTGATGTCAAGCTGACCTGCCTTGTCGAATATTTTGTTGTTGAGCCTTTTGAGCACTCTTTTGGTTGAATACTGGTGCAGGTAGTTGCCAATCCAGCTCAAAGCCTTGGTAATGACAGATGCAATTAAAAACAGAATAAGGTATTTAACATACACCTTAAAGTCACGTTCACCGTCAATTGCAGTTAAAAGCACCTTTAAAAACAGGATGTTTTGTATGAACAGTGAAAAAATATTTTCAGCCGTTCTGCCGAGGATATAGCCTGAAAGCAGCATTTTATCTGCCTGCCATATCATTTTTACGGCATAGTTTATGTTTTTGAAAACAGGAACCTTTTTATGGTCCTTAAGATTAACGATTCTCATTGTGTCACCTCATTTGTAAAAGAATAAAAAAAGACCCGGCAATCTGTCGGGTCAAAATAGGACAAGTTAAACGCTCACACAGTATATGGGTGAACATTTTCGGCAAATTGGTATTTTGAGTTATCTTTTTTCTGCTGGGGCATCTGGATAGGGTCGATTGAATAAGTCAATTTATTTGTCATACTATGTTCACCTCCTGTAAATTTGATTATAATAAATTCAGCATAACACAGTAAAATGCATTTTGCAAGTAAAATTTTTCCTGTGCCTGCTTTATATTGAAAAGTATATCACATAATTTTATGCAATGCTTGACTTTTTGTGCTATGATGTAAGTGACAAAATTGTAATTTAAAAGTCACCTGTCTGTAAGGTTGACAAATTAGAATAACAGACAGAAAGGGAAATCACATAAACGATGACTCTTTATTATGCGAAGAACGAAAGGAGATAAATGAAAATGAAAATTCTTGAAGTTAAAAATTTATCTAAAACCTATGGTAAGGGTGACACAATGGTTAAAGCCCTTGACAATGTATCCTTCAGTGTTGAACAGGGTGAGTTTGTGGCAATTATCGGTCCGTCAGGCTCGGGCAAGTCAACAATGCTGCATATTCTCGGCGGTGTTGACACGCCCACAAGCGGTCAGGTTATTATCAACAATACTGACATTTCAACACTCAACGAAACAGCACTGGCTATTTTCAGGCGCAGACAAATCGGGCTTATTTATCAGTTCTATAACTTAATTCCGATTTTAACTGTTGAGGAAAATTTAACCCTTCCGCTGCTGCTTGACGGCAGAAAGCCTGACAAACGGATTACCGATAGTCTGATTGAAAAGCTGGGTCTTTCCAAAAGACTTACACATTTGCCAAACCAGCTTTCAGGCGGTCAGCAGCAGAGAGTATCCATCGGCAGAGCCCTTGTCAATAATCCTGCATTGCTCCTTGCCGATGAGCCCACAGGCAACCTTGACAGTGAAAACAGTAAGGAAATTATCACACTGCTCAGAAAATTCAATAAAGAGCAGAAGCAGACCGTTATTATTATTACACACGATGAAAAAATTGCACTGGCAGCCGACAGAGTTATTTCCATTGAAGACGGCAAAATTACAAGAGATGAGGTGAGAATGGGTGAATATCGTTAATAAATTAACCCTTCGTCATCTGAAAGAAAACAAGGGAAGATCCGTAATTACAACAATGGGTATCATTGTTTCTGTTGCAATGATTACAGCCGTATTTGTAGCCATGGCATCCTTTTTAAATCTTGAGGGCACTATTGCATATATGCAGATGGGTCACAAGGATGTTGTTTTTGATGTGGATGCCAAACAGCTTGAAGAGCTGAAAAAGGATGACAGACTGAGTGCTGTCGGCGTTGAAAGCAAACTGTTTTCACCATCATACCAGCTTGAGAAGAAAAGCTCCTCCCGTGCCGGAACAGGTGAGGTTTACTGCGGTGACCCGATTAACCTCAAGCAGATGGTAATCGGTGATTATGAGGGTGAGCTGCCGCAGAACAGCAGAGAAATTGCTGTTGAGCAGGAGCTTATTGATTTGAATAAGCTTGACTGGAAAATAGGTGACACCGTTTCCATTCCGCTGGGTCTTCGTTATACGATTGACGGCGGTGAGAAAATGGAGGTCAGAGGCAGTTATTTTTCAGGTGAAGAAGAATTTTCCGTTGAAGAAATCGGCGAATTTAAAATTACTGCCATACTTAAGGATAATCCGCCGACAGCTCAGTACAGCATTATAAGAGGACTTAATATGTCTGAGCTTAAGCTTGCTGACGGTGAAGTTGTTACGGCTACGGCTAATCTTAAAACGGTTAATTATAAATCCGTTAATGTAATTAAGGATATTGTTAAGGAGCATAATATAACGGATTGGAATAAAAACAGTGAATACCTTGCGTCAAAGCTTGCTATTGACCCTAACAGCTCCGTTTTCAGCCTTCTGCCGATTGTACTCATCATTCTTATTATCATTATGATTGCATCGGTTGTGCTGATTTACAACTCCTTTGCCATGTCCATTAACGAGCGTGTCCGCTATCTCGGTATGCTGGCAAGTGTGGGTGCTACAAAGGTACAGAAGAAAATGTCAGCCTATTATGAGGGTATCATCCTCGGTGCAATCGGAATACCTGTGGGTATTCTTTCAGGTATAGCAGGTATAGGTATCACGCTTAAAGCAGTGGGCGGAAAAATCATTTCAACAGGAATGATTAACGGTATGAATGAAAGCAATACTTCCTTTGATGTTGTTGTTCCGCTTTGGGCAATTGTCGGTATCGTTTTGTTCAGTGTGCTTACAATCTTTATCTCCTCCTTTATTCCGTCAAGAAAAGCATCCTCAGTTACCCCCATTGATGCTATCAGACAAAGGCAGGAGATAAAGATTAAGGCGAAAAGCCTGAAATCGCCTAAAATTATCAGAACTATTTTTGGTTATGAGGGTGAGCTGGCTAATAAAAATCTCAAGCGAAACGGAAGAAAAGCAAGAGTAATTACCGCATCCATTGCACTTTCGGTCATCCTGTTTTTAAGCTGCAACTATTTCTGCCAGATATTCATGCAGGCAGGTGATATGAGTGCTGATTTCCCTTATCAGCTTTCGATTACATTAAATCAGCAGCATTATGATGCGGTTACGAAAGAGCTTAAAAATATTAATCATGTTGATAAATATTACAGCATAAACTGTTCAACCTTCAATCTTTGCTCGGAAAAAACGGATGATCCGCTGATATCAGAATCAGTCAGTGAAGCCGTTTGCAAAAAGGAAAATCTTACAAGCAAATACAGCAAGCTGTTCAATGATAAAAAATACTTTATGATTAACGGCATTGATGATGAGGATTTCAATAAGCTTTGTCAGGATAATCATATTGATTACAAGCAGTTTTATAATGGTGAAGCAAAGATTCTGTTAATGAATAACGTAAATCATAAGGAAAATACATCAAAGGTATTTGATGAAAAAATTATCGGCACAAAATTTGATTTCTTTGATAATATGAATGAAGATCACAAATGTGATGTTGAAATAGCAGGCTTTGTTGATTATGACCAGGATAATTATGTTCTCGGCTTAAACCCTGTTAGCAGTATTTCTGCTTATGTGCCTGTCAGCGTTTATAAGAATGTTATCTATGACGGTTTTGATAAAGGTGATCTTTCCTATAATTTAGGTGTTGAAACAACACAGCACGAGCAGGTTTATGATGATATTAAAAATGTTTTTGACACAAATGACTTCGGCGAAGCATTTATTGTTGATACGATTGAGCAGTTCCAGATGATGAATACAATTATGTTTGTAATGCAGGTATTTGTTTACGGCTTCATCGCACTTATTTCTCTTATCACACTGTTCAATATTATCAATACCATTTCAAACAGCACCATGCTGCGTAAAAAGGAGTTTGCAATGTTCAAATCCGTGGGTATCACACCAAGCGGTTTCAATAAAATGGTTGTTCTTGAAAGTGCTTTTTATGGGTTAAAGGCTCTGGTGTTTGCACTGCCTATAAGTGCTCTTGTAAGCTTTGGCATCAATAAAGCACTCGGTGAGGATATGATTCCTTTTGAAATCAACTGGCTGATGTACCTTGCGGTAATAGGGGCTGTGTTTGTTGTGGTCGGTATGACTATGATTTACTCGGTTCATAAAATTAAAAACGACAGTATTGTTGAAACATTGAAGGAGGAGATAAACTAAGAATTAACCAAAATCACAATAATAATTGACATCAGATTTTCTAAACACACACATAACAAAAAACAGCAGGCGGGAAACCGCCTGCTGTTTTGTGCAATTATTTCTTCGATTTTGCAATTTTTTCTATTTTTTTATCATCAAAAATATTGGTCAGTCCCTCCCAGGCAAGCTGTCTGCGTTCAAACCAAAGCACCTGCGCCCTGCCTCTCAGGCTGTTCGGATTTGCCATATCGGGCTTTGCGTAGCCCCAGTTCATTTTGTCAAGGTATGAATAGTAAAAGTCAAGCCTTGGCTCAAAGCTGTTCCAGCCGCATTTACCATACCACGCTGTTTCACAGGCTGCACCCAGTCGGGGGAAGGTCATTAAATCTGCCTTTTTCATATCAGGCACATATTCTGTCCATAGTGTTGTTTCCACACCAAGGCAGTTGCCTTCAAACGGCTTGTGCTCTGCGGTGTCCTTAAGGCTTATGTAGCCATAGGGCAAATCAATGTAATATGCCTTTGAGCTTGTGTCAATAAAGGGTCTGTCACCTGTGTTCATTTCGCCGCATTTTGTAAAGCCTAAGTCCGTGTCAAGCGTACCTTCGTCCTTGAGCTCCCAGCTCCACATAAACACCTGCCTGCCCTTTGATTTGCAGTATTCCTTGATTTCGTTCATAAACCAACACTGTAAATCCTCGCTGTTTTTTAAACCAAGCTCTTTTATTTTTGCCTGGCAGTGGGGGCATAAATCCCATCTGTGCTTGGGGACCTCATCACCGCCGATATGGAAATATCCGTCGGGGAAAAGCTCGCACATTTCATCAATAACATCCTTTACAAACTGAATGGTGCTTTCCTTTCCCACACAAAGAACGTCGTGCTTTACGCCCCAGTGGTCGGCAACAGGCAAATCACGGGGGAAGCAGGTTAAATCCTTGTAGCAGGCAATGGCTGAACGGCTGTGACCGGGTATGTCAAATTCAGGCATAACCTTGATGTTAAAATCGTGTGCATAGCTGACGATTTCTTTGATTTCCTGCTGTGTGTAAAATCCGCCGTGGGGCTTGCTGTTGAAATTGGTTTTGGCACGCATTGACCCTTTTTCCGTAAGCAGGGGATATTTTTTTATTTCAATTCTCCAACCCTGATCCTCGGTCAGATGAAAATGAAAGAAATTGAGCTTGTGTGCAGCCATTTTTCTTATCATCAGCTTAACATCGTCGACGGAGAAAAAGTATCTTCCCACATCCAGCATAAAACCGCGTATTTTATATTTTGGCTTATCCTTTATTTCAATTTGAGGAATAGCATAATTATACTGCAAAAGAATTTGCTTAAGGGTTTGCAGGGCATAAAGCTGACCTGCCATACCTGCTGCGGCTATAACTGTTTTTTCACCTGTTATGATTGTATATTCTTCATCCTCAAGGCTGCTGTCTGTTTCAAATATTATATTTGCCTCGCCTTGAGGAAGGTTGCAGAATGATAAAAAATCATCCTTTGCCCCACGGCTCAGCAAGCTTTCACCAAGTGTAATATGGTTGATTTTGTGTTTTTCATTATTTATTATGTTGATGTATAACGGCTTTGGAATTAATTTAATCATATCAGCACCTCACTGCTTTCATAATAACAAAAATTCCATTTCATTGCAATATATTGAAAAATATAGTAAAATAATAATATTAACTGAAGGAGATATTCATATGAATTGGAAATACAGCCTTGAATATTATGCAGACGGCATATTAAAGAAAACAACAAATTGCAGTAATGATGATTTCATTCTCAATGTTAACAGCAGTGACAGTTATTTATCGGTTTCGGTATTGCCGAAAAGAAAAATTGAATTTAAGAAATTTGATTTGATTGCTGATTATAAGGTTAACAGAGATGAACGGATTTTTACCAACGGTTATCAGAGCTGGACTGTCAGCAGAGAATATGCACCGAATGAAGCTATGGATGAATTCAATCCGAGATTTTTAGGCATTAAAAAATCTAAATTCAATCCTTTGGGAATGTGGGGAGCAGGGGATTTGCTCTGGCACGATTATCCTGAAAAGCAGGGTGTGTTCTACGGCTATTCCTACGCTTATGTGAGAAAGGGCAACAAGCTTACACTCTTCGGCTCACTCAGTGAAAGGGCAGGCTATACCATCCTCACCTTTGATACCAATGAAAACACGCTGACAGTTTCAAAGGACCTTGAGGGTGTTTGCTTTGACAGCGAGAAAAGGGTGCTTGATTTAGCCATCATCAGCGGTGAATATAATTCTGTTTTTGACAGGTATTTCAACCTGATGAATATTGTAAAGCCGAGAGTTAACAGAAGCTGCGGTTATACAACCTGGTATAATTATTATACGCATGTTACGCAGGATATTGTTAAGCGTGACCTTAAAGCAATCTCTAAGCTGGATACAAAGATTGATATTTTTCAGATTGATGACGGCTATGAGCGTACAGTGGGTGACTGGCTTGAAACGGACCCTGTAAAATTCCCCGAGGGTATGAAGACCGTTGCCGACAGTATCCATAAAAACAATATGCTTGCAGGCTTGTGGCTTGCTCCATTCGGCGTAACGCCTAAGTCAAATATTTTTAAGGCGCACAAGGACTGGATTGTTACTGATGAAAAGGGGAAATACCATTTTTCATCACATAACTGGGGTGGCTTTTATGCACTTGATATTTATAATAAAGAGGTAAGAGCACACCTGAAAAATGTGTTTGATACTGTGCTGAATGAATGGGGCTATGATATGGTCAAGCTGGATTTTCTCTATGCCTGCTGTCAAAGACCTATTCATAATAAAAGCCGCGGTGAAATTATGTGCGATGCTATGGACTTAATCAGGGAGTGGTGCGGAGACAAAATCATTCTCGGCTGCGGTGTGCCCCTTGCCCCTGCCTTCGGCAAGGTGGATTTTTGCCGAATCGGTGCTGATGTGGCACTGAGCTGGAATAAAAAACCATTTTCACGTGAGGATGTTTCTACAATAAATACGTTGACCAATACCATTTACCGCCGCCATCTTGACGGCAGAGCGTGGCTCAATGACCCCGATGTTTTTCTGCTGCGTGACAATAATATTAAAATGCCTATGAGCCAGAGGAAAATTGTTGCAAGGGTCAACAGTATGCTCGGTAATCTTCTGTTTGTAAGTGATGATGTTTCAACCTATACCGACGAACAGATGAAGATTTTTAATTATACAGTAAGCCGTGATAAGCCTGAAATTGTCAGTGCGGAAATTATGGATGGCATTGCCTGTATCCGTACCGAAAATGAAGAGCTTAAATTTAATATAAATGAAGGCAGAGTGCTTTGATGTATAGGATTGAAAACATATAAAACCTATGTTATAATAGGTTATTGCAGAGGTGATGATTTTGAAAATATCAACCAAGGGCAGGTATGCCCTGAGAATGATGCTTGATTTAGCTGAAAATCAGAATGACGGCTATGTGGCACTGAAGGATATTGCCGAAAGACAGGATATATCAAAGAAATATTTAGAACAGATTGTTCCTATGCTCAATAAGTCAGGTGTGCTCAGGACTACAAGGGGATTTCAGGGCGGATATAAGCTTGCAAAGGCACCGGATAAATATACCGTAGGTGATATCTTAAGAATTACAGAGGGCAGTCTTGCTCCTGTTGCCTGCCTTGATTACGAGCCGAACACCTGTGAAAAGTGTGAAACCTGTCCCACACTGCCGATGTGGCAGGGGCTTTATAAAACAATAACCGAATATCTTGATTCTATCACCCTGCAGGATATAATCGACAGTGACAGAGCAAGAAAGACAGATGAGTATTATATATAGTATGGATAATCAATTTTCACGAAGCTGTATGATGTTCGGCAGTGACGGTATGGAAAAACTGAATCGTTCACGTGTTGCCGTGTTCGGCGTCGGCGGTGTTGGCGGTTATGCAGTTGAAGCACTGGCAAGAACAGGTGTGGGCATGATTGATTTGATTGACAATGACGAGGTCAGCCTCTCCAATATCAACAGGCAGATTATTGCTACGCACAAAACTGTGGGATTGGCGAAGGTTGATGCAGCAAAGGCAAGGATAGCGGATATTAATCCCGATTGTATTGTGAATTGCCATAAAACCTTTTTTACGGCAGAAACAGCAGGGGAATTTGATTTCACAGCCTATGATTATGTGATTGATGCTATTGATACAGTAGCAGGAAAAATTGAGCTTGCGGTGCGGTGTGAGAAAGCAGGCATCCCCCTTATCAGCTCAATGGGTGCAGGAAACAAGCTTGACCCAACCCGCTTTGAGGTCAGTGATATTTATAAAACCTCTGTCTGTCCGCTTGCAAAGGTAATGCGCAGAGAACTGAAGGCACGAAAAATTAAAAGGCTGAAGGTTGTTTATTCTAAAGAAGAGCCGATTAAGCCTGTGGAGCCGTGTGACGAGGTGCAGCAGGGCAGACGTACAATCCCTGCAAGCAATGCTTTTGTTCCGTCAGTTGTGGGTCTTATTATTGCAGGTGAGGTTATAAAGGACATACTTGACATATAATGTATATTATGATTTAATAAATTTATAAATAATTATATTGGAGATAAGTTATGAAAAGAATTTTAACATACGGCACTTTTGATTTGCTTCATTACGGTCATATCAGACTTTTGCAGAGAGCAAAGGCAATGGGTGATTATCTTGTTGTGGCTCTTTCAACAGATGAATTTAATGCAGGCAAGGGCAAAAAGGCTTATCATTCTTATGAAACAAGAAAGAAAATGCTTGAGGCAATCCGCTATGTAGATCTTGTTATTCCCGAAAACTGCTGGGAGCAGAAACTTGATGACGTTAAGGAATATCATATCGACACTGTTGTTATGGGAGGCGACTGGGCAGGCAGTGACAAGTTTGATTATTTAAAAGAGCATTGCGAACTGGTTTTCCTTGACAGAACGCCCGGTGTTTCAACAACAATGATTAAGAAGGATCTCGGCTTGAAGGATGCAATCAACGGTGTTGACCAGCTTCCCGAAGAAAAATAATAATCAGTGAAGAACGGGTTGTTTAATCCGTTCTTATTTTTTGTCTGAAAATACTGTTTTTTAAATTTTGTAACCTTATATGTCCTGATAACGCAGGAAATTCCACTGTTTTTCGGTAAAGGTCTATTTATCTACATATATGCATTGTTTCGTTCGATTAAAATAATAGACACAAGATATTGTATTTATTTTGCGTTTTGCTATTGACAGAACACAATTTATTTGATATGATAAATCCAGTCACTTATTTAGATGTAACTTTTTTGTAACAATTTTTAATGGGGTAAAAAACGATGAAAATTATTAAGAGAAACGGCTCTGAAGCAGATTTTGATATAAATAAAATCATAGTAGCCGTATCAAAGGCAAATGCAGCCTGCAAGAAGGAAGAGCTTTCAAGAAGCCAGATTAACGAGATTGCCGAGTATGTTGAATTTAAAACACTGAAAGCAAACAGAGCTTTTTCTGTTGAAGAGATTCAGGATATAGTAGAAAACCAGATTATGGCACAGGGTGCCTTTGAGGTAGCAAGGCTTTATGTAAAATACCGCTACAACCGTTCACTTATCAGAAAGGCTAATACTACAGATAACCAGATTTTGTCACTGATTGAGTGTAATAACGAAGAGGTTAAGCAGGAAAATTCAAATAAAAATCCGACTGTCAATTCCGTTCAGCGTGACTATATGGCAGGTGAGGTTTCAAAGGATATTACAAAAAGAATTCTTTTGCCGCAGGATATTGTTGATGCCCATGAGCAGGGTATTATTCATTTTCACGATGCTGACTATTTTGCACAGCATATGCATAACTGTGACCTTGTGAATCTGGAGGATATGCTCCAGAACGGTACTGTTATCAGTGAAACAATGATTGAAAAGCCGCACTCTTTTTCAACTGCCTGCAATATTGCAACACAGATTATCGCTCAGGTTGCTTCAAGCCAGTACGGAGGTCAGTCCATTTCACTGTCACACCTTGCACCATTTGTTCAGGTGAGCCGTGAAAAGATTAAAAAAGAGGTTATGGCTGAGGCTGCTGAATTCGGTGTTGAAATGAACGAGGAGCAGATTGACGGACTTACCGAAAAAAGAGTTCGTGAAGAGGTTGCACGCGGTGTTCAGACCATTCAGTATCAGGTTGTAACTCTGCTTACAACAAACGGACAGGCTCCTTTTGTTACCGTATTTATGTATCTGAACGAGGCTAACAGCGAGCAGGAAAAGAAGGACCTTGCCCTTATTATTGAGGAAACCCTTAAGCAGAGAATTCAGGGCGTTAAGAATGAAAGCGGTGAGTGGATTACCCCTGCATTCCCAAAGCTTATTTATGTGCTTGAGGAGGATAATATCAAGGAAGATTCACAGTTCTATTACCTTACAGAGCTTGCTGCAAGATGTACTGCAAAGCGTATGGTTCCCGATTACATCAGCGAAAAGGTAATGATGGATTTAAAGGGTGATGTTTACACCTGTATGGGCTGCCGTTCCTTCCTTACTCCTGACAGATTTACCGAAAACGGTGTCGGTAATATTGCCAATGCCAAGAATTATGTTGCCGGTAAAAAGAAATATTACGGTCGCTTCAATCAGGGTGTTGTAACCCTTAACCTTGTTGATATTGCCTGCTCATCAGGCGGCGATATGACCAAGTTCTGGAAGATTTTTGATGAGCGTCTTGACCTTTGCCACAGAGCACTTCAGTGCCGTCATAACAGACTTATGGGCACAATGAGTGATGCTGCACCTATTCTTTGGCAGCATGGCGCACTTGCAAGGCTCAAGAAGGGTGAAACCATTGACAGACTGCTCTTTGACGGCTATTCAACCATTTCACTTGGTTATGCAGGTCTTTATGAGTGTACAAAATATATGACAGGCAAGTCACATACCGATGCTGACGGCGGCAAGCCATTTGCTCTTTCCGTTATGCAGTATATGAATGACGCCTGCAATAAGTGGAAGAAAGAGGAAAATATAGATTACAGTATTTATGGTACTCCTCTTGAGTCAACTACCTATAAATTTGCAAAGCAGCTTCAGAAGAGATTTGGTATCATCCCGGGTGTAACTGACAGAAATTACATCACAAACTCATACCATGTTCACGTTGCTGAGGAGATTGATGCCTTCACAAAGCTCAAGTTTGAGAGCGAGTTTCAGGCTCTTTCACCCGGCGGTGCAATCTCTTATGTTGAGGTACCTAATATGCAGGATAATATCCCTGCTGTGCTTCAGGTAATGAAATTTATCTATGATAATATTATGTATGCCGAGCTGAACACCAAGAGCGATTACTGCCAGTGCTGCGGCTATGACGGTGAAATCAAAATCGTTGAAAACGAAGATGGTAAGCTGATTTGGAGATGCCCTAAGTGCGGCAACGAGGATCAGGATAAAATGAATGTTGCACGCAGAACCTGCGGTTATATCGGCACACAGTTCTGGAATCAGGGCAGAACTCAGGAAATTAAGGAAAGAGTACTGCACTTATAAAATTAAAAATAGGCTGTCTGATTAAAGACAGCCTATTGCCATATTGAGGTGGAATATGAATTACGGTGAAATCAAAAAAAATGATATTTCAAACGGAATAGGAGTGCGCACATCACTTTTTGTGTCAGGCTGCAGACATCACTGCAAGGACTGCTTTAATGCACAAACCTGGGACTTTTCATTCGGCAATGCTTTTACCGAAAAGACAATGATGGAAATACTTGAAGCCTGTGAGCCTGACTGGATTAACGGACTTTCCCTTTTGGGCGGTGAACCCTTTGAGCCTGAAAATCAGCGTGTGCTCCTGCCGTTTCTTGTAATGTTTAAGGAAAAATTCCCGAACAAAGATATTTGGTGCTATTCGGGCTTTACCTTTGAGGAAATCACAGGCAAAGTGAAGAGCAGAGCAAAAACGGACGTGTCTGCTGAAATGCTGTCACTGATTGATGTGCTTGTTGACGGACGCTTTGAGGAAAGCAAAAAGGATATATCACTCAAATTCCGTGGCTCGTCAAACCAACGTATTATTGATGTCAAAAAAACATTAACAGAAAAAAGAATCGTTCTCTATATGGAATAATCAATAAGCAGTAAATTTTTCGTGATTTACTGCTTTTTTTTAATCGTTTATTCTTTGTTTATACTTTTTAGATATTGTTTATACTTTTTCGGTAGACTTGGCAAAAAATTTTTAAGTATAATGATTATAGAACAGAGAGTGCATTTTTTGGAAAAGTTTTATCCAAAAGCAATATATGGAGGTGGTCTGATATGAAATTAAAAAAGATAAATGACCCGTTAGAATTTATCGCTATTGCAATAATTGTATTAGATATTTTAAGTGTTTTGATCTCTCCTATGCATATTTTGCGAGGAGTAGTTTGGTTTCTTTTTGTTCCGATTTTGATGATATTCAACGCCATACGGAGTAAAAGACTTTCAAATTTACTTTTGCTTATCTATGAATTGTTTTTATCTGCTTGTAATGTAATGAGCCTTTGCTTACTTACCTATGAATGTGATATCGTTCGGTTTGCGGTTACAGTCGATAATGTTTCTTGGTTTCTGAAATTTAATGATGAGGGTATATATTATATGCTTTTGATATTTCTTCATCCTATAACTATGGGTTTAATTGCTTTGATGATTGCAGGAATAATAAGGCTATTAGGGAAGAAAGGGCAATCGCAAGGTTGATTATTAATACAAAACAGGAGGTTTGTTTAATGAAACAGAATTTATCGGTAATATTCATTTTTCAATTCATGTTTGGCGCACTGCGTTTTGCCTGTTATTTTTTCGCTCTGCTTTTTTCATAATATCAGTGGATTTTTCATACATATTACTGGTGATATGATGAAAAAAATAAAGCACAGTAAAAAAGAATTTGATTACATCTTCGGCAAGCCCCGTCTTGAAATAGCAGGGGGCGAATGCCTTGTTGACGGTTTAAAGAGTGTTGTTGAATACAGTGACACAAAAATTTCTGTCAGTCTTGGCAGTCAGATCATTGTTTTTAACGGCTTTGGTTTAAAAATCAATTCCTTCACAAAGGAAGGGGCAATTATTGAGGGCAATATTACATATATGGAGTTTTTGAGTTGATATATTTATTCAGATGGCTTTTCGGATATGTTAAGTTTTATTTTAAAAATGGCTTCAGCGAGGATTTTATAACAGACTGCTTTGCACAGGGTATGGAGCTGAGAGATATTGAGGATTGCGGTGAATATATAACCGCTGTATGCAATCTTAAAAATTATAAAAAACTGCACCGAATTGCATATAAGCACGGCGGTGTGGTGAAAATAATGAAGAAAAAGGGACTGCCGTTTGTTCTTTTGCCGCTGAAAAACAGATTTGGATTTTTTATTGGAATGATTTGCTTTTGTGCAATTCTTTCATTTTTGAATGCATTTATATGGAATGTTGAAATTGTGGGCAACAGCAGAGTGAGCGATACAGCAATACTTACGTACCTTGAGAATAATCATTTTCAAACGGGTGTTATGTGGGGAAGTGTTGACAGGACAGACCTTTGCTGGAAAATGATGAGTGATTTTGAGGATTTTTCCTGGGTGCATATTAACAAATTCGGCACAACAGCAAGAGTTGAGGTGAACGAAACAAGGCAGCAGGATGCTGACGCAGATGAGGAAAAGATGCAGGGCATAGGTGTTTTCAGACGTGAACTGAGTACAACCGTTAACCGTGAGCAAAAGGATATTACCCTAAAAGATACGAAGGATTATTATACGCTGAGATTTTTTACTGCCCAAATACCGCTTTATTTCAAAAAGCTGACAGGTGATCAGTCCTATGAAAGTGA
The DNA here is from genome assembly GCA_002493325.1 of Ruminococcaceae bacterium UBA7101. GTDB lineage: Bacteria > Bacillota > Clostridia > Oscillospirales > Acutalibacteraceae > Eubacterium_R. Next base: position 63,984 of record DKYL01000038.1, on the reverse strand, counting down.
TAAAACTTTAACAATAAAAAATGTTGAGCTTCCGATTGGTTATACTAAGAGTGAGGAACGTTTTTTCAGGACAACGCCGAGAACAATGTCTGATGAAGAGCTGAAGGAGCTTGCTAAAAAAAGACTTGAATATCTTGAGCAAAAGGAGTTTGACGGATTTGAAATTGTAAATCAGACAGAGCATTATGATTTGGCTGAGGATAAATGCACAATAAGCTGCTCCTATATTATCAGAAGAAAATAATTTTGCCTTGCAAGGCAATACTTGTTGTGGTAAAATGTGGGTGTATAATTATTAAATATAAGGAGGTATTTCTATGCAAATGACTTTTCGTTGGTTCGGTGAAAAGCTGGATACTGTTTCACTTGACCAGATAAAGCAGATTCCGGGTGTGGTCGGCGTAGTGCCTGCTCTTCATTATCTTCCCGCAGGTGAGGCGTGGGAGATGGAGGACGTGCAGAAAATGTATGATGAAATCACTGCTGCAGGTCTTTCAATGGAATGTATTGAAAGTGTTAATGTGCACGAGGATATTAAGCTTGGCTTGCCGAGCCGTGACGGACTGATTGAAAATTATAAAAAATCAATCAGAAATTTAGCTAAGGTGGGTGTTAAGGTTATATGCTATAACTTTATGCCTGTTTTTGACTGGACAAGAACTGATTTGTATATGCCGCTTCCTGATGGTTCAACCTGTCTTTGCTATGACGGAAAGCAGGTTGAGGGCAAATCACCTGAGGATATGTTTAAAGAAATTGATGACAACTCAAACGGCTACGCTATGCCAGGCTGGGAAACAGAGCGTATGGGTGAAATCAAGGAGCTTTTTGAGAAATACAAGGGAATCACTGCGGATGATTTGTGGACAAACCTTAAATATTTTCTTGAGGCGATTATGCCTGTCTGCGAGGAATGCGATGTCAAAATGGCGATTCATCCCGATGATCCGCCCTGGAGCATTTTCGGTCTGCCGAGAATTATTACAGGCAAGGATGCTGTTGTTAAGCTTCTTGAAATGGTGCCAAGCAAGTACAATGGTTTAACACTCTGCACAGGCTCACTCGGTGCAAGCCCCGATAATGATATGGTTGAAATTATCAAGGCAGCAGGTGACAGAATTTATTTTGCTCATCTCAGAAATGTATCCATCAATAACCGGTGGTTTAATGAAACTGCACACGAAAGTGCAGCAGGCTCACTTGATATGTATGAGATTGTTAAGGCATTGCAGGAGGTTGGCTTTGACGGCTATATCCGCCCTGACCACGGCAGAATGATTTGGGGAGAGGTTGCAAGACCGGGCTATGGTCTTTATGACAGAGCACTTGGTGTCAGCTATCTCAATGGTCTTTGGGAAGCAGTAGAAAAATCAAGAAAGGATAAATAATATGACACATGAAAATTTAAAAGGCAAGGTTGCAGTTGTTACAGGCGGCGGCGGAGTTATATGCGGTTCTTTTGCAAAAACACTGGCTAAGCAGGGCTGCAAAATTGCAGTGCTTGATCTTAATGAAGCTGCAGCACAGGCTTGTGCTGATGAAATCAATGCTGACGGCGGTGAGGCTATTGCCGTTGGATGTAATGTTTTAGAGCTTGAGTCTATGGAAAAGGCTCGTGAGATTATTAATGAAAAGCTTGGTGTCTGTGACATTCTGCTTAACGGTGCAGGCGGCAATAATCCAAAGGGTACTACAACAAAGGATACACTTGAAAAAATTGATCTTGTTCAGAAGGACGAGAATATTAAAACCTTCTTTGATTTGGACCCTAATGGTATCAGCTTTGTATTTAACCTTAATTTCCTTGGCACATTAATCCCTACTCAGGTGTTTGCAAAGGATATGGCTGAAAGGGAAAAGGGCACAATCATTATGGTAACATCCATGAATGCATACCGTCCTTTAACAAGAATTCCTGCATACAGTGCAGCAAAGGCTGCTGTTAAAAACTTTACTGAATGGATGGCTGTTCATTTTGCGCCTCTGGGTATTCGTGTGAATGCGATTGCGCCGGGCTTTTTCTCAACAAAGCAGAATGCAACACTCCTCTGGAATGAGGACGGTTCACCGACAGAGAGAACCGGAAAGATTTTAGCAGCAACACCAATGAAACGCTTTGGCGAGGCAGAAGAGCTTGACGGTACACTCTTATTCCTTTGTGATGAGGAGTATTCAGGCTTTATTACAGGTGTGAATATTGCTGTTGACGGCGGCTTTAATGCATATAGCGGTGTATAATTGATTTGATTTGTAACGGGTACAGTTTTATTAAGGTAATTTGTACCCGTTATTTTTTCAGTGAATGGGGTGTCTTGTATGTCTAAAACGAAAAAAATAATTGTAAGTATTATTGCTGTTTTACTGGCGGTCATTATTGCGGCAGGAGCTTACATAATGCTTGGAGTTGTGGGTATGGAAGAAAAGAGAAGCTACGATGAAAGCAAAGCAGTGAATGAAAACATCAATACCAATGTTACTGTAATTGATGATTTGGTTTCATATCAGAATATCAACGGTTTTGGTGCCTCTGCCTGCTGGTGGAGTCAGGATGTCGGCAAATGGGAAAACAGCAAGGAAATTTTGTCATACCTTTATGATAAAGAAAAGGGTATCGGTTTAAATGTTTATCGTTATAATATCGGAGCAGGCTCAAAGGGCGACGAGCATATTTTAACTGAAAACCGCCGTACGGAATGCTTTTTGCAGGCTGACGGCAGTTATGATTTCACTTCTGATGCTGCTGCTCAGAAGTGTCTTGCCCAGGCAAGGGAGCTTGCAGGCGATGATTTAAGGGTTACTCTTTTTGCCAATTCCCCCCCTGTAAGTATGACAAAAAACGGTCTTGGCTATGGCTCTGCTATTAAGGAGGACGAGCCTTGGGTGACAAATCTTGATGCGTCAAATTATCAGCCCTTTGCGGATTACTGCTATAATGTTGCCGAGCATTTTGTTAATGAGGGTTACAAAGTAACAGATGTGTCACCAATTAATGAGCCACAGTATAGCTGGGCTGCGTGGTATAATGAGGATGGAACTTTTTCCGTTAATCAGGAGGGCTGCCATTACTCAAAAACTGAGGCAAGGGATTTGTATAATGTAATGGTTGACAAATTTTCAGGCTCGGATTTGGAGAAAAATAACGGTGTTAAGGTATCTATGTTTGAGTCAGGCTCAATGGAGGGTGAGGGCTCAAGCTGTATGGCTTATATGGATTGCATCCTTGGAAAAGGTCCTAAGTATGTGTTTAAAAACAAGGATTTAAGAGATTATTTCAATAATGTAAGTATGCACTCCTACTGGTCATCAACCGATACTAAAAAGGATGCTGCAAAATATTTGGCTGATAAATATTCTAAGTATAATATTACTGCAACAGAATATTGCCAGATGACAAATGATGAGAATACGGGTGTGTTTGATCTTATCTCAAAGGAAGAAAACGGCACAAACGGAATGGGCATTGAATATGGTGTGGCAATGGCTAAGGTTATCGTTGATGATTTGACTATACTTAATGCCAATGAGTGGGACTGGTGGCTTGGCTGCTCCTATGGTGTTTACCCTGACGGTCTTGTTTATATCAATGCCGATAATCATAACGATATTCAAACCTCAAAAAGATTATGGTGCCTTGGCAACTTTTCAAAATTCATCCGTGAGGGTGCAGTGCGTATTGCCTGCAGCTCAGGTGTGGATGGCGTTGAAAGCTGTGCGTTCATTAATCCTGACGATACCACAACAGTGGTTTATGTTAACACAACCAATCGTGATACAGTGACAAAGTTAAGTGCTGATAAGGATTATTCTGTTTATACTACCAGTGAAAAATATGATTTGGAAAACACAGCAAACGGTAAAGCAGGTGATGCAGATATTCAAATCCCTGCAATGTCAGTTGTTACAGTAAAATTTTAGAATTGAAGGAGTAAAAAATGGAAAATAAAATATGCCAGAGCTGCGGTATGCCGATAATATCTAATGAACAGTTAGGTAGAAACAAAGACGGAAGCATCAATGCTGATTATTGCAAATATTGCTATGAAAACGGTGAGTTCATAGACAAGGTTTCAATGGAAGAATACATTGAAATGTGTTCTCAATATGGTGCACAGGCAGGAATGACCAATGAAGAAATGAAAGCGCATTGTACAAAATTATTTCCTGAGTTAAAAAGATGGAAATGTACCTGTACTGATGAATGCGCAAGTGGATATAATCCAAATTGCACCTGCACAAATCCTGAATGTCACTGCAGAGAGAAATAATTAAACCAACAGCCTTATATTATGCGATAAGCATAATATAAGGCTGTTTTGGTTTATTTAATATTTATTGGCACCAAGGATATGAATTCCTTGGGCAGAGCTGAAATAATATGTATTCAGATTTCTCATATAGGAATCGTCGGTATGTGCCGATACCAGCGGTGTGCCGTTTGAAAAGCCTGTTACAATGAGTGTATGGTAATATTCAGTACCGTTGTTAAGGCTGATAAAATCTCCGACCTCAAGATTATTGATGGATACGGCTGATGCAAAAGGTCCTTCTCCTTTATTATTCAGCATAAATTTTATAAAGTATTCTGCACCTGACCAGGCGGCAGCTCTGTCATCAGGGGAATTATAGTACCAGCCAATATCCCTTTGATAATTCATTACATTCACACCTGCATAAAGGCACTGAGATGCAAAGTTGGTGCAGTCACCGCCCATACCGTCAAAATTCATATATACATTATTTCTTGACCTTGCCCATTTTTTTGCATATTCTATTGCATTTTCCCGATTATAACCTACAAAGTGCATATCATCACATACCTTTCACTATATTGTATTATAATCAGTATGCATTAATGATAAAACAACAAAGGGGCTGTAAAAACGGCCCCTTTGTTTATAATAATTTATATTCCCATTTGTCATTTTCTTTGTAATAATAAAATTCGCTGAGGCTGTCATCCTCAAAAATTTTTATCATATCCTCAAAGTCCTGTGAGAGCTTATAGCTGTTCAGTTCTTTTCTCTTAATCCAGAATACCTCGCCCTCATCAGAAGATTGGATTGTGCCGCTGAATTGATTGGTTTTGCAGAACACAACCAGATACCTTGAGCCGTCCGCATTCTGCCACTGCTTCAGTCCGCAGAGTTTAGGTGCTTTTATATCAAGTCCTGTTTCCTCTTTAACCTCACGTATAACAGAGTCAATGATGGATTCACCGTCTTCAACGTGACCGCCGGGGAAGGTAACACCTGCCCAGTCGCCTGCAAGTCTGTCAAGCACAAGAATATTGTCATTGTCATCATAAACCATACAAAGGTTTGTAAGCTCAATCATATTTGCTCGGTCTGACATAGGGATGCTCCTTTTATTTTGTATGCTCATCAAGGGTCAGATAATAAGCAGGGAGAAAATATTCACTGAAATATTCAACCTCAGGCAAATCAATGCTTTTGATTTTTTCCTCCTGTGCTTTGAGTGCAGTTTCAAATTCAAGGTTGCCCATTCTGTGCTCCTCAATACATTTGATTAAAGCACTGATTTTGTCGGCAGCCTTAACCAATGCCCAAAGCTCTCTGTCGCTTTCCTCTGCTTCAAAGAATGGTCGGTAATCTGCTTTGAACTCCTCGGGCAGCATATCAAGAAGTCTTTCACCTGCAATGTGCTCAATATCCTTGTACACATTTTTAATGCTGTCGTTATAATACTTAACAGGTGTCGGCATATCGCCTGTGATAACCTCGGTGGTATCATGATACAAAGCAAGGAGTGCTGCTCGTTGTGCATCATAATTTTTACCGAATTTTTTATTGCCGATCAGTGCCAGTGCGTGGGCAATGACCGCAACACTGTGGCTGTGCTCAGCAATATTTTCCTTGGATGTATTTCGCATTAAAGCCCATCTGTCGATAAGCTTCATACGGTTAACCATTGCGAAGAAGTTGCTACTCATTGTCAGCCTCCGCTTTGGCAAGGTTAATACCAAGCTCGTCAAGCTGGATGTCATCAATATAGCTTGGTGCACCGCTCATAAGCTCGCTTGCATTCTGTACCTTAGGGAATGCTGTAACATCACGCAGGCTGTCTGCGCCGCAGATAATCATAGCAAGTCGGTCAAGACCGATACCCATACCGCCGTGAGGAGGTGATGCGTAGTGATAAGCCTCTACAAGGAAGCCGAATTTAGCGTCAATTTCATCCTGCTCCATACCGAGAAGCTCGAACATTTTGTTCTGTAACTGACAATCGGTAATTCTCATTGAGCCTGATGAAAGCTCTGTGCCGTTTAAAACAAGGTCAAATGCCTTTGCTCTTACTTTGCCCTTATCTGTGTCAAGATATTCAATGCATTCCTCCATAGGCATAGTGAATGGGTGGTGCATTGCAACCCATTCGCCTGTTTCCTCGTCCTGCTCAAAGAACGGCATTTCTGTTATCCAGAGGTAATTCCATTTACCCTCAGGAATGATGCCTAACTCCTTGGCAATTATCAGTCTTAATGAGCCGAGGATTGAAAGTGCAGCGCTTGTTTTGTCGCTGATGATGAATACACAGTCGCCCTGCTCGGCACCTAATTCTTCAATCAGTGCCTGCAACTCGCCTTCCTTTAAGAACTTGTTAAAGGAGCAGGCTGGCTCAGCGCCAGCCCAGCGGATGTATGCAAGTCCCTTTGCACCGATGCCCTTTGCATGCTCGGTCAGCTTGTCAATTTTCTTTCTTGTGTATGTGGCAGCACTGTTTTTCGCAACAATGGCTTTAACGGAGCCGCTGTCTGCAATAGCATTTTTGAATACAACAAAATCTGTTTTGTCTGCCCATTCAGTAATGTCGTTGATTAACATATCAAAACGTGTGTCCGGTTTGTCAGAGCCGTATTTTTCCATAGCCTCTGCAAAGGTCATACGGGGCAGGGGCATAGGTATGTCAACATTGACTGTTTCCTTCATCAGCTTAGTGATAAAGCCCTCTGCCATTTCCATAATGTCATCGGTGTCAACAAAGCTCATTTCAAGGTCAATCTGTGTGAATTCAGGCTGTCTGTCTGCTCTTAAATCCTCATCCCTGAAGCAGCGTGCAAGCTGAATATATCTGTCAAAGCCTGCTACCATAGTGAGCTGCTTGTAAATCTGAGGTGACTGGGGCAGAGCATAGAATTTGCCGTTATGAACACGTGACGGTACAACGTAGTCCCTTGCTCCCTCAGGTGTTGATTTAATCATCATCGGGGTTTCAATCTCAATGAAGTCATTGTCATAAAAATAATCTCTTGCAATTTTTGCAATCTTATGACGCATTAAAATATTCTGTGTGAGCTTCTGATTTCTAAGGTTAAGGTAGCGGTATTTCAGTGTGGTTTCGTCACCGACCTTTTCGCTGTTAACAATCTCAAAAGGCGGAGTTTCAGCCTTTGAAATAATGCGAAATTCCTTAACAATAATTTCAATATCACCTGTCGGCAGGTCTTTATTCTTGCTCTCTCTTTCTGCAACAGTACCCACAAGTGCAACAACATATTCACTTCTTACAGCCTGTGCCTTTGCAAAAACCGCACGGTCTGTTGTGTCATTGAAGGAAAGCTGAACAATACCTGTTCTGTCCCTTAGATCAATGAAGATAAGGTTGCCGAGGTCACGCTGTCTTTGACACCAGCCGAAGAGTGTAACCTCCTTGCCTGCATCCTCAATTCTCAGCTCACCGCAGTAATTGGTTCTTTTAAGTCCTTTTATTGTTTCTGTTTCCATATGATTATTCCTCATTTCCGTTTCCGAAGAGTGTACTGAAATCAAACTCCTCGCCGTTAATTTCCAAATCAGCAAGCTGTTCGGCAAGTGAAATATTATAAAAGCCGTTGACAAAGGTTTCAAGCTGAATTTCTGTTTCTTCGCCTGTTGCCATATTTTTCAGCTTGGCACAGCCGCTTTCAACCTCGTTGTCGCCGATAACAAGATTGAATTTTGCACCAAGCTTGTCAGCATATTTCATCTGTGCTCTTACTGAACGCCGGTTTAAATCCATTAAGCAGCCAAAGCCCTCGGCCCTCATATCCTTTGATATTTCAAGAGCCTTCAGTACAGCCTTGTCACCAAGCGCAACGATGAATAAATCTGCCGCCTGCGGTTCGGGGAATGGACAGTTTTGTGCTTCCATCAAAAGCATAAGTCTTTCAAGACCCATACCAAAGCCAAGTGAAGCTGTTTTCTGACCGCCAAGCTCTTCAACAAGTCCGTCATAACGTCCGCCGCCGCAAACAGTACCCTGTGCACCGATTGAGCTTGATACAAATTCAAATACGGTTTTGGTGTAATAATCAAGACCTCTAACAATTTTAGGATTGATATTAAATGCAATATCCTGTGCCTTTAAATATTCCTGTACTTTATTAAAATGCTCCCTGCATTCATCACAAAGGTAGTCAAGCATAATTGGTGCATCCTTTGCAATTTCAGAGCAAACAGGGCTTTTGCAGTCAAGAATACGCATTGGATTTCTTTCAAGTCTGTCCTTGCAGGTATCGCAAAGCTCATCCTTTCTTGCAGAAAAGTATTCTTTGAGTGCCTTGTGATATTCGGCTCTGCAGGTCGGACAGCCGATTGAATTAATCTCAAGGCTTAAGTCCTTAACCTCTAAATTATCAAAGATTGTTTTTGCAAGTGCAATAATTTCAGCATCTGCAAGCGGTGAAGCACTGCCGAAGCATTCAATACCGAACTGGTGAAATTCTCTGAGTCTGCCTGCCTGCGGCTTTTCATAGCGGTAGCAGGAGATGTTGTAGCAAACCTTCTGAGGAAGTGCCTCGTTGCAGAGTCCGTTTTCAAGATAAGAACGAACTGCACCGGCAGTACCCTCAGGTCTTAATGTGATTGAACGTCCGCCCTTGTCATCAAAGGTGTACATTTCCTTCTGAACAACGTCTGTTGTGTCACCGACACCACGCTGAAAAAGCTCGGTGTGTTCAAAAACAGGGGTGCGTATTTCCTTATATCCGAACTGCTCTGCAACACCAAGACATGTTGCTTCAATGTATTGATTTTTGTAGACATCCTTTGGCAGAACGTCTTTCGTTCCTTTTATTGCTTTCGTGATTAACGCCATAAATATACCTCGCTATATCAAAATCGGGTGAACAGTATCGGTTCACCCATTATCTGTTTATTTAGATGGATTATATCTGGGATTAACAATTTCCCTCCACTCAAAATCACCGCGCTCAACACCTCTTATCAGAGCCTCGGCTGTTGCAATGTTTGTAGCAAAGGGGATGTTATGAACATCGCATAAACGCAGCAGGTCATTGTCATTAGGCTCATGGGGCTTTGGTGAAAGGGGATCTCTGAAGAAAATCAGCAAATCAATTTCATTGCAGGCAATACGGCTTGCAATCTGCTGACCGCCGCCCTGGCTGCCTGCTAAAAAGCAGTTGATTTTTAAGCCTGTTGCTTCGCTCACCAGCTTGCCTGTTGTGCCTGTTGCACAAACCTCGTGGCGGCAGATTATTCCGCAGTAAGCGATGCAGAACTGCACTAAAAGTTCCTTTTTTGCATCGTGTGCTATAAGTGCTATATTCATAGATGATACCTCCGTTATTTAAGAATATCATTATTATAATCTAAAAATTCTTTTTAATATATTATCATAAATTATTAGACTGTTCAATAATTATTTGTGTATCAGTACAAAATTGTTCCGACCTTTTGATTGTCTTTGGCATCGGTGTTGTTCTGATACCAGTATTTAATAATTTCAGATGTTATTTCAGCAGTTTCACTACCCGAACCTGCAAGCTCGACAACGGATGAAACGGAAATTTCCGGATTATTGTAGGGTGCATAGGTGATCAGGAAACCGTTGTTCCTTCTAACACCGTTAACATCAACCTCGGATGTACCTGTTTTGCAGGCAACAGGGGTGCTCAGCCTGTCATAAATTTCGCTTGGTCCGCCGCTTGTTGCAACCATTCTCATACCCTGATATACGTTATCAAGTGTTGACTGGCTTAAATCAAGTGTTTCGGCAACCGTGCTGCTTTTATCATTAACAACACCTGTTGAGCCTGATATAACAGATTTTACAAATCTCATTTCATATCTTGTGCCGCCGTTTGCAAGTGTTGCACAGTAATTTGCAAGCTGCAGGGGAGTGAACAGGTTGTCACTCATACCGATGGCTGTAAGCATAGTGTCACCGATTCGCCATACACCGCCTGCTTTTTCTTTGTTTTCAGGGGTGGAAAGAACTCCTTTTGACTCTGCTATTTCAACACCTGTTTTCTGACCAAGACCGAAAGAATCGGCGTACTCGTCAATTTTATTTATACCTGTATCAAGTGCAACATTGTAGAAGAACATATTGCAGGAATCCTTGAGGGCAAGCCTTACATTTTCTGTTCCGTGTGCATTGCCGTGAAGACATTTGAATGGCTGACCGAAGAATTCCTGTTCACCCACACATACATGGGTTGTATCGGATGTTATAACGCCCTCTTCAAGTGCCGCACAGGCAGTAACGGGCTTAAAGGTTGAACCGGGTGCATATGTACCTAAAGCAAATCTGCTCCATAAAGGATTTCGTCTGTCTTTGGCAAGCTCATCATATTTGTCATAATAATCCTTTAAATCAAATGTGGGGTAGGATGAAGCGGCATAGATTTCACCGCTGTTACAGTCTTCCACAACAACTGCACCTGCTGATGAATAAGAATCAACCTTATCACAAACCTCTTTAAGCTTGTTCTGAGAAAGCACCTGCAAATCCCTGTCAATTGTAAGAACTACGGTGTTTCCCTGAATGGGCTTTTTGGTTACCTCTTCAGTTGTGTTTCCGTTTTTATCAATGGTTATTGTAAGCTCGCCCGGCTTGCCTTTCAGCTCACTTTCCATAGCCTGCTCAATACCCGACTCGCCTATCTGGTCGGTTATTGAGTAGCCCTTGTCCTTATTTTCCTTATATTCCTCTGCATTGATTTTTCTTACAGTGCCGAGAATGTGCGGAGCAATGGTAGAGTCAACATATTCACGGTAAGCAACCACCTGAACATCTGCACCTGTATAGGTTGTTTTATCCTCTTTAATCTGTGCTACGGTTTCGCTGCTTACATCATCAGCTATTGTAACAGGATTTTCATAGGAGAAAAGAAGCTTTGTCAGCTCATATCTGATATTGGCAATTTTAAGGGTCATTTCCTTGTCATAGCCGTTGATTTCATATTTTTCAATAACCGCATCATAGCAGTTCTGTGCAGTGGCATAATGCTGAAGATTGAGCATATCGGCACTTTTCATTGTGTCAATATCCTTTTCTTCGCCGTAAAATACGATTTCACCGTTGCGGTTATATCTCAGCGGAAGATTCTGCACATACTCCTCACCGTTTTTTTCAAACAGTCTTATGAGGTTGTAAATAATTAAATTTCTTTTTTCATTATCCTTGCCGTCGGGAAAATAAACCGCATTGAGCACAATTGAATTACCCTGTCTGTTTGTAACAAGGGTGTTGCCGTTGCGGTCGACAATTTCACCGCGGGCAGGCTCAATGGGTACAACATAGGTTTTTGCACCGCTGTTTTGTTCCAGATATTTTTTATTATCACGAATCTGTATCATAAAGAGGTCACAGGCAAAGCCGAATACAACTGCAAGCATAAGCACAATTGCAATGATACTTCTGCCGCTTTTAAATCTGCTTTTCATATTTGACCTCCTTTATTTTCTATTTTTCGGCTTTCTGGTTTTTTAGCCTTTTCTTGATTGGTTTATAGATTATATATACAATAGGTGTGATTACTGCTGTGTAAACTGCACAGGGCAGATAAAAGCTTAATAAAGTGCCTTCGCCGCCCTCAACCCCTTTAATAACAATGAAGCAAAGCCAGTAGGTCAGGCAGTATAGAATAATTGCCGTTACCGAAACAAGCATATTGGTAATAAAGGTGTCACGAATCAGATGGCTTACAAGTGCTGCGGCAGTAAAGCATACAATGCTGAAAAAAATGCAGTTGAAGCCCATATGCACCGCTGATGACATATCCCACAGCAAGCCTGCGAACAGCCCCAGCAGGGCAGCCTTTATTTCATCCTCGCCGAAAGAAAGAATAACAACGGCAGGAATGAGCAGAAAGCATCTTGCACCGCCGATTTCGGGCAGTAAGCCTGAAACATTCTGCAGTAAATCAGCCAGCAGAATCAAAAGACAGCAGCAAATATATTTAGTTGTTTTTTGCTTTCTTGTTAAATCCATCAGTTGCCCTCACTCTCAATATTGTAATTTGTGAGTATCAGACATTTGTCGATTTTTTTAATATCGCATCCCGGCTCAATAACGGCGTAGGTTGAAATGTTTGTTGCCTCGTCATTGATTTCTCTTACTGTTCCGATAACAATTCCTCTCGGTATGGTACCGCTTATGCCTGCTGTTGTGATGATTGAGCCGTATGTAATCTTTGTTGCTGAGTCCAGGTTTTCAAATTTACAGTTTCCGTTTTCGGCAAGCTTTGCATCGCCTGTAACATAGCTTAACTCTTTGGTGTTTATGTCAAATGCCGATACGCTGAAATCAGGGTCAATGATGGTGCTGATAACACTGTAAGTCGGATAAGCCTTTTTAACAACACCGATAAGATATTTGCCGTAAACGACTGCATATCCGTCATTTACATCGTTAAGCGTTCCTTTGTTGATTGTGAAGGTGCAGTAGGGATTCGCACTGTCCCTGCCGATAACGCTTGCTTCGGTAAATTCAAATTCGCTGTTTTCTTCCTTAAGCTCAAGAGCCTCCTTGTAAAGCTCGTTTTGTTCCTTAAGATTTTCGTAGTCGGAAAGCTGATTCTGCAGCTCGCCAAGCTGATTCTGCAGTTCGTCGATTTTTTTGTCATATTCTGCATTGCCCTTGGCACTGTTTGTCACTCTGCCTATGCCGTCGGAAATTTTATCTGCAACCCAGTGAGCAGGGGTAAAAATTGTACCTATAACCGTTGACTGTGCACTTTCACTGTGACCGTTGGCAGCACACAGAAACATACCCACAAGCAGAAGAGCGATAACAGAAACGGTTATTCTGAAGCCGACACTTTTAAATACGTGTTTCATAATCACATAGCCCTTCTGAGTTTAATGGATGTTCCGAGCGCCACACATTCGGTTGGCTTTTCGGGAATGTGGACTGCTATACCTGTTTCTTTGGAAATAAGGTCAGCAAGTCCTCTTAGCTGGCAGGCACCGCCTGTTAAATAGATACCCTTGTCAATAATATCAGCCGCAAGCTCAGGCAGTGTTAATTCAAGTGTTTCCTTGATAGCATTCAAAATATCGTTAACAGGCACGCTCAATACCTCACGTACCTCTGCAGATGTAATCTCCACACTCTTAGGCAGACCGTTGGTAAGGTTTCTTCCCTTAACCTCCATAGCAGCCTCGCCGTCATAAATATTTGCCGATCCTATTTTCAGCTTGATGTCTTCAGCCGTATTGCTGCCGATAAGCAGATCGTGCTTGTCCTTCATATGTAATACGATTGCCTCGTCAAAGGCATCGCCGCCAACCTTAATGCTCTTGCTGGCAGCAACTCCGCCAAGGCTGAGCACGGCAACATCACAGGTTCCGCCGCCGATATTGACAACCATGGAGCCTGTTGCTTCAAAAACAGGAAGCCCTGCACCAAGAGCAGCCGCCATTGACTCCTCAATAAGCTCAACATCCTGCGCACCTGCGGAACGCACAGCATCCTCAACAGCACGTCTTTCAACCTCTGTTACATTGCTTGGGATTGAAATAACAACCCTTGTTCTTGTAAACAGATTTCGTTTGCTGGAGCGGTAAATAAAGCTCCTGAGCATATCCGAGGTCATATCAAAATCGGCAATAACACCGTAGTTCAATGGCTTAACGGCAATGATTGAACCCGGTGTTCTGCCTATCATCTGCTTTGCCTGATTGCCTGTGGCAACAACTCTTTTTGTTTTTACATCCACAGCCACAACGCTTGGCTCATTTATTAAAATTCGACCTTTTCTGTCGGCTACCAAAGTATTTGAGGTGCCTAAGTCAATGCCGATATCACGCGAAAAAAGCATAGTTAAAAATCTCACTTTCAAAATGGATAATTATAAAAATCTGCAAATTAATCCATTATATTAATATTAATCTTATTATATAATATAGCGAAAGTGATAACAATAGCAAATCACAAAATTAATAAAAAATTTTAAAAAAATTTATCGGATATTAAATAACTAAACTTCCACTGTAAATTCGTAACCTTGGTTTCTGATTTCGTCAATTACGTCACCCAGAATTTCAGCATTTGTCTGACTCACAGCGTGCAGAAGCATGATTTCGCCGTTGTGGGTGTGTGATGTGATTGTATTGAAGGCTTCTTCCTTGTCAACAACATTTTCGGTATCCCAGTCTGCATAGGCAAAGGACCAGAATATGCTTTTATAGCCGAGGCTGTTGGCAAGTGCAAGTGTGTTTTCGCTGAATTCACCCTTAGGAAATCTGAACAGTGTCATACGGTACTTGAAGTTTTCCTTCATATATTTGTCAAGAAAAACGATTTCCTCTGTTGCATCTGCCTCGCTTACCTCATCCATTGTGTAATGACGGTAGGTGTGATTGCCGATGATGTGACCTTCATCAATCATACGCTCAATAAGTGCAGGATTGTCTTTGACAAAATCATAGGTTACAAAGAAAATTGCCTTTACACCTTTTTCTTTTAATGTATCTAATATAGCAGGTGTATAGCCGTTTTCATAACCCTCATCAAAGGTAAGACAAATGAATTTGTCATCGCTCATAATGAACTGGCTGCCAAGGTCGCCATAGCTTTCCTGAAGATTGACAGGGTCTGTGGGGCGTTGGTGATTGTCTGCACGTCCCGGTCCCCATACAACCTTTTCAGTGCTGTAAAATTTGTTTCCTACTCCCGTTGCTTCAACCGTTGTGTCGGCAACATTTGTTTTGCTTTCAGACGGTTTTGATTCAGGCTGTGTTGTAGCCTCCTCTTTATTTGCGGTGCAGCCTGCTAAAAGAAGTACTGCACACATAGCAGCAATAATTATTTTTTTCATAAAAAATCCCCCTTGACTTAGTATTGTCAAAGGGGGATTTTATATTTGTGGTAATTAATTGTTGATTTTCCATCCTGCAGAAATAATTCCCTCATCTCTGGCTATGCTTGCCATAATGCTTTCGACAAGATCATCGTTTCGCTTGACTGTTGTTATATATGCACGGATTTTGATTTTGTTGTCATCATCTGTGCCGACGCTTTCAAGATTATGAAGCAAAACATCATTTTTCTCCCTGATTGTTTTTATCAGATGAGAACGGATGTCAATCTCAAAGTCCTCAATACAGCTTATTGAAATTTTATAAAGGCATTCAATGTTGCGTGCTTTTTCCTTATCTTTATTATAATGACGCCTTTTGTCAATAAATGAAGACAGCGGGTGCAGAATAAGATGCAGAAAAACAATTGCAACAGCCACAATCACAGAATAAAAAATATCATCAACCGTGCATAAAATACCGATTGCAGCGGTTGCCCATATGGTTGCAGCGGTGGAAAGTCCGCGTATGTTCGTTCCGTCACGTATAATCAGACCTGCACCGAGAAAGCCGATGCCGCAGACAACTTGTGCCGCAATTCGTGTTTTATCAACAGAACCATCGGCATTTATATATGAAAAGGCAGTATAAGCATAAGCACCTACGCACACAATAACATTGGTTAATATTCCTGCCTGATGTCTGGTCCACTGTCGTTCAAGACCCACAATAAGACCGAGGGCAATTGCAATAATCAGTCTTAATGTAAAGCCGTAGGGTGTTGCAATACCGGCTAAAATCAGCATTATTGATTTTCAGCTCCTTCAACGGATTTCATTTTTAAATATGCATTGATGAAGCCGTCAATATCACCGTCCATAACAGCGGTTATATTACCCATTTCAAAGCCCGTTCTGTGATCCTTAGCCATTGTGTAAGGCATAAAAACATAGGAACGGATCTGGCTTCCCCATGCAATTTCCTTCTGGTCGCCCTTGATGTCCTCAATTCTTTCCAGATTTTCTCTTTCCTTGATTTCAACAAGCTTTGATTTGAGCATACGCATTGCAACCTCGCGGTTCTGGTGCTGGCTTCGTTCTATCTGACAGGACACTACAATGCCTGTGGGAACGTGGGTAAGGCGAACCGCAGATGAGGTTTTGTTAACCTTCTGACCGCCTGCACCCGATGCTCTGTAAACATCCATTTTAATATCCTCTTCACGGATTTCAACATTCACATCATCGTCAATTTCAGGCATAACCTCAAGTGATGCAAAGGAGGTATGACGTCTGCCTGACGAGTCAAAGGGGGATACTCTGACAAGTCTGTGAATACCCATTTCTCCCTTTAAATAGCCGTAGGCATTTTCGCCCTCAACAAGAATGGTTGCACTTTTGACGCCTGCAACATCACCGTCAAGATAATCAAGCGTTGACACCTTGTAGCCGTGTCTTTCACCCCAGCGGTTGTACATTCTGAAAAGCATTTCAGCCCAGTCCTGAGCCTCCGTTCCGCCTGCACCTGCGTGAAAGGTGAGCAGGGCATTTTTGTTATCAAATTCACCGCTTAAAAGTGTTGACAGTGTAAGATTTTCAAGTCTTTTTTCAATATCGCTGACAGAGGCTGTGCAATCCTCAAGCAGGTCGGCATCCTCTTCTTCATCAGCAAGCTCAATCATAACCAGAGCATCCTCATAATCATTTTTTACATTTTCATATGAAGCAACCTTGGCTTTAAGAGAACCGATTTTCTGCATGGTTTTTTGGCTTTTTTCCATATCATCCCAGAAATCAGGTGCAGCGCTGAGCTCCTCAAGCTCGGCAATTTCCTTTATAAGACTGTCAATTGCCAATGCTTCCTTTAAATTTGTGATTGTTTTTTCAGAACCTGTTAATCTCTGCTTTAATTCCTCATACTCAATCATATTATTTCTCCGTATAAATTATTTATTAATATCACATTATTATATACAAATTTACCAGACAATGCAATATTTAAAAATCAGTTAATAATATTTTAATTAAATCATTGATTTATTATGCTAACATATTGTATAATATTTCTAATTTAATAGTGAAAGGGTAATGAAATGATTTTTCACAATGATGAAAGGTGTCCCGTTTGTGACAAACTTTTCAATGAAAGTGATGATATAGTAATATGTCCCCATTGTGCAACGCCTCACCACAGAGCGTGTTATAATCAGCTTGGTCACTGTGCCAATAAAGAAAAGCACAGGGAAGGTTTTGATTACCGTGCTGAGCAGAAGAAATTTTCTGAGCAGCAGACGGACAGTGCTTCTGAGGAGAAGCCGCAGCAGAACAGCGGCAGCGAAAAAACGGTTTGCAGCTCCTGCGGAGCACAGATTGACAAATCAGCCCCGTTTTGCAGTCATTGCGGTGAAAGACAGTCAAATCCTGTTTACGGAAAATTCAACCCTGTTTTTAATACAGGATTTTCTGATAATGCAGGGCAATATGCTGAAAATGATACGTTAATTGACGGCGTAAGTGTTGAAGATGTTGCAATAACCGTAAAATCAAATACGTCAAGGTTTATACCCAAGTTTGTTAAAAATAAAAAGATTTCATGGAACTGGGCGGGCTTTATTTTCGGACCTTACTATCTGTTTTTCAGAAAAATGTATAAAGAGGGTTTTGTGGCTTTGGCAGCAAGCTTAATTGCCAGTCTTATTGTGAATGGTATTTATTTGGAACCGATGAGTGCAGTTATGAACTTTGTTATGTCACACGCAAAAACACGTGAGGATATAATGGCGTTGACATCCAATCCGCCTGAGGAGCTGTTAAAGCTTACCGAAGCGGTTATGCCGATGTATCTGATACTTGGTGCGGTTACAGTTGTTATAGGTATAGTGGTTGCACTGTTTGCAGACAGCTTTTACAGGTCAAAGGTTTTGAATGTAATCAGAAAGGTTGACGAAAATCTGAATGACGGCAGCAGTATCATTGTTCAGAACAATATGTTTGCGCCTCAGGCAGATCTGAATCAGTCGGATATGAGAAAGCTGTATCTGAGCAAGCTGGGCGGAACAAGCATATTCAGTCCCGTTGTGGCTTATTGTGCACTTGAATTAATCATGTCAATAATATCAAAAATATAAATTAAATTTAGGAGGAATGAATTATGAAGGTTAAAAAGGCTATAATCCCTGCCGCAGGTATGGGTACAAGGGTACTCCCTGCATCAAAGGCAGTGCCGAAGGAGATGCTCAATATCGTTGACAAGCCTGCTATTCAGTATATTGTTGAAGAGGCTTTTGCATCAGGTATTGAGGATGTACTTATTATTACAAACAGAGGAAAGGGTGCTATTGAGGACCACTTTGACCACGCTTTTGAGCTTGAAGCAAAGCTTGAGGGCAATGAGAGCAAGAAAAAGATTTATGATGATGTTATGCAGTGCTCAAACTTCGGCAACATCTATTTTATCCGCCAAAAGGAAACAAAGGGTCTTGGTCACGCTGTTCTTTGTGCCAAGAGCTTTGTAGGCAACGAGCCGTTTGCTGTTCTTTACGGTGATGATGTTATTATTTCAGAAACACCTGTTACAAAGCAGCTTTGTGACGCTTACGAAAAATACGGCAAGGGTGCTGTCGGTGTTAAAGAGGTACCGGGCAAGGCTATTACAAAATACTGCTCACTTGCTGTTGATCCTATTGAGGATAATTGCTACAACTGTACAGATATGATTGAAAAGCCAAGCGAGGAGGAGATTTTATCTAATTTCTCAATTCTCGGCAGAGTTGTTATGCCGCCTGAGATTTTTGATATTTTGGAGGAAACTCCGCTTGGTGCAGGCAACGAGCTTCAGCTTACAGACGCAATGAAAACACTTGCACAGACCAAGGGTGTTGTGGCTGTCGACTATGAGGGTACACGTTACGATATGGGTAACAAGTTCGGTATCCTTCAGGCAAATATTGAGGTTGGTTTAAAGCACCCTGAAACACAGGATGAGCTTAAGGATTATATCAAAAAGATTGCAAAGGATTTAGACTGATTATGATTAAAATTGAACGCACAAGCGTAATGAATTTTGATAATGCTATGCGTGGTGCAAGAAATCCGTTGAATTCATGGGCAAGGTATGATTCCGGATTTGATGCCGATGGCAATTTTGTTTTCGGTGAAAATGATTTGTCCCTGGCAAAGCGCCTTTGTACAGCAGGAACGGACCACAGAAAGTTTATCAGAATGATTTTTGTAAGTGTGGATATTACTGCTCCTCTTTATTGGTGGAAGGAATATGATACTTATAAGGTAGGAACAGTAGCAAATTCAACCTCTACAATGCATAAAATCACATCAAAGCCCTTTGAGCTCAGCGATTTTTCCGTTGACCATATGAATGACCAGGGTATCAAAGCTATGGAAAAGCTGATTGAAACCCTTGAGGATTTAAGACTGAGATTTGTTGAAACCAAGGACAAGGAGCTTTGGTATACAATTATTCAGCTTCTGCCAAGCTCCTATAATCAGATGCGAACCTGCACTTTGAATTATGAAAATCTGGTTAATATTTATTATGCAAGACGCAATCATAAGCTGTCCGAGTGGCACGATTTTTGCGACTGGGCAAAAGCACTGCCGTATTTTGAGGAACTGTTTATTACGGAAGAAGTAAAGGACTGATAAAATTTGTCACAATACTATTATAATCCCTTTGGTGACAGCAAAATAAGTGAAGAAAACCAAAGAGCTTTCCTGAAAAAACAGCGGAAATGCAAAGAAAGAAATGAAATTCTTCTGATAAGTCTTGCACTCGGCGGAGCAATTATAGCCTATTTAATTGTACAGAGCTTTGTATTGGCATTGCTTGCTGTAACAGGCTATTATTCAAAGTTCCAGAGTGATGTTGTTTTTCAGACAGCGGTAACAATCATAGGTGTTTCATTTATGGCGGTTTTTGTGCCGTTTGCAATTATGGCACTGGTTAACAGAAAACGCTATGCCTATCCTGTTATCCCGAATGAGCCGATAAAGTTCAGCAAATGTATGATGTGGATTGCATTTGGTATGCTTTGCTGTATCGGTGCAAATATTACCGTATCCTATCTAATTACAGCACTGGAGGCTCTGTTTGATGTTGAGTTTACACAGGGTGAATTGTTAGAGCCGGATTCGGTTTTCAGCTGTGTAATGGTTACTGTATCCACTGCAATCATTCCTGCAATATGTGAAGAATTTGCAATGCGGTGCTGTTCACTGCAGCTTTTAAGAAAATACGGCAGCGGTTTTGCAGTGTTTGCTGTCAGCATCGTTTTCGGTCTGCTTCACGGCAATGTGATTCAGTTTATTTTCGCATTTATTATCGGTCTTGTTCTCGGTTTTATAACCGTTAAAACAAACAGCATTGTGCCGGCGGTTTGTATACACGCATTCAGCAATGGTATTTCTGTTACAAAATCGGTTGTGACCTATGCTGCCGGCGAGGAAACGGCTAACACTTCTGTTGTTATTCTTTATTTATTGTGGCTGGCAGCCGGTGCAATAAGCGGTTTTGTGTTATTGCTGAAGGGTGCTTTTAAAAAGAATAAAACACCTGTAAACAGTGTGCTTTCAAATGCACAGAAGCTGCTCTATTTTATGATACCTATGATTATTCCTTTTGCGATTCTGATTTATTTGACCGCAAAAACAATTGTGAAATAGCTCTATGGACAGCGTATTTATGAAAAGAGCCATTGAGCTCGCAGAGCTTTCTGCTTTAGAGGGGGAAGTTCCTGTTGGTGCAGTGGTTGTTAAGGATAATGAAATTGTGGGCGAGGGCAGAAACAGGCGTGAGCTTGGAAAAAATGCCCTTTACCACGCAGAGCTTGAAGCGATTGATAATGCCTGCAAAAAGCTTGGCGGCTGGCGGCTGTGGCAGTGTGATTTGTATGTTACACTTGAGCCGTGCCCTATGTGTGCAGGTGCTATCATAAATGCAAGAATAAAAACGGTTTATTATGGCGCAAAGGATTTAAAGGCAGGCTCCTTCGGGTCAATTGTTAATTTTAACGACATACCCTATAACCATAAGCCTGAAATTATCAGCGGCATTATGGCAGAGGAGTGCTCCGCACTGTTAACAGATTTTTTTAAAAACTTAAGAGAGAAAAAGAAAAACGGTTGTCAGTAAAAATTGCTGACAGCCGTTTTTATAATATGATTGAATTTCTAAAGAATTTGAGTGGTTTCCGATAAAATTGGTGACATATTATATGTTATAATAACTATAATAATCGAAGGGAGAATCAATATGACTAAAAAGAAGAAGTCGCTGCTGATTGTTTTGTCGGTGATTATAGTAATATGTGCAGCTTTTATTCCTAAAGTTTGTCATAACCATGGCAATAATGTAAATACAAGCAACAGTGAAACGGTTACTGTTCCTGAAAAGTATAATGAGTATTATGAAAGAAATCATGATTTTGTCGGGTGGATAAGGATTGATGGTACAAAAATTGATTATCCTGTTGTCAGGGGCAGTGATAATAGCTTTTATCTTTCTCATAACTTTGATAAGGAACCCGAAGCACGAGGAACAATATATATGGCGTATGACTGTGACCCTGAGCTTAAAAGCAAAAATACGGTTATACATGGTCACAATTGGCTTGATGATACGGTCTTTTCGGAGCTTGCACAATACAGTGATTTTGATTATTATAAAAAGCATCCTGTTATTGAATTTAATACAAGGACTCAAATGCATAAATGGAAAATTGTGGCTGTGTTTATAACGTCTGCAGACCCTGCTGAGGACAATGATTATGTATTTAATTATGTTTATCCTAATATGGGCGGGGAAAATTTCAGCAAATACTCGAATGAGCTGAAAAAAAGAACACTGTTTAACACTGGTGTTGATTATTATATGAACGATTCATTTATCACATTGTCAACCTGTACCCGTGATGTAGATAAAGACGGGAAACGTGCTGACTGCCGAATTGCAGTTGTTGCAAGAATGGTGCGGGACAATGAAAGTGAAAAGGTTGATATATCCCAAGCAGAAATAAATAATAATCCTAAATATCCGCAGATATGGTATACAAATCATAATAAAGATAATCCTTACATTCATGACGAGCAATGGTACCCTTATGAGCTTGAAGACTGAAAAATTTGATTTTAAAATGAGAGTTTTTCTAAACAATCAGGCAGTATATCTAAATTTTTCAACTATGTTTTATGTTATAGTGTATTCGGAGCCGAAAATTGACAAAAAATTATCAATCTCCGGCTCCGAATTAATCTTTTAAAACGGGGTATAGAAAGGAATTAGTTATGAAACACACAAAAAAATTAATCAGTATTGTTTTGTCATTAGCATTATTGATTTCCTGTGTAAGCACATCATTTATTACGTCAGCACAGGAAAATTATAAGCCTGTATATACAGATAAGGTTACCGAGAAAGATGTTGAGGCTCTTATCGGTGACGTAAACACAATACTGAATGAACAAGTTTTTACGGGTACTGCAATTGAGAGTATCTATAAAATGCTTCCGAAATTAAAATCTATTCTGATGATTGATGCTTCCTCTTCAAAAGCATCAGATAAGGGCTTGTTCTATAAAGAGTCACAGCCTGAAAGATTTGCTGATTTACCGGACGGTCAGTTAACAGAAGATGTTTTTGACGATAACGGTAATCTTGTAACAGAGGGAACGCTCACTTCATTTTTTAAGGATCACCCTATTGTTTGTGAAAATGCAACAGATTTTAAAACAGAGCTGGATACAATCGTTAAGACTGTTCTTGTTAAAAATGTAATGGATACATTCCAGGTTTTACCTATGTTTGCCGGAGATTATGCTGCACCTGCAAATTTTGCTTCCGGTATTGATGATGTATGTAAAGCACTTGGCATTGAGCAGGAAAAAAGTGCGGCAACTGTTTTAGGATTTAATATGTTTGTTACTGGTGAAACATACGATATTGATGGTGCTAACGAGTATATTCAGAATATTACAGCAGCGCTTTTCCCTGACACAGCGAATAAAGCAATTGATTTAATCCAGAATGCATTAAAGGCTGAGAATGCACCGCTTCTTTACAGCGGTATAAGCAAGATCGTCAATAACCTTGATAAGATGGTTACAGGTCTTTCATCCAATTTAAGCGGAATGGGTGTTGATATTGCTGCAGTACAGGAAGAGATTGTAAAGATTAAAGATACTTTCAATGCGTTCCCAACTGCAGGAGATGGCGAAAATAAGCAGCTTGATATTCAGGGTGTGGTTGGTTATCTTGTTAAAGAGCTTACAAGCGGTGCTGTTGCTATTAAATTCGGTGATAATGCTGCAACCGGAACAGTTATTCTTGAATTTGAAGAAATGCAGCCTGACAGAATCGTTAACGCTGAAAGCAATGCCGATGTAGTGAAAATTATTTATGATTATTTATATAACAATATAATCGGAAATAATCAGACGAACTCTACAATCAAGTTTGGTCTGGATTCAGGTATTATTGAAAATGCACTTGGTATGGAAATTCCGGCAGACGTTAAGGAATTTATTTTAAGTGCACTTGATATGAAGAATGATGAGCTCGCAGGAGAATTTATCGTAATGGTTGCTGATTTGGCAGGAAGAGAAATTCCTTCAGATCCTGAAAATCCTGACGAACCGACCAATCCTGAAAATCCCGATGAACCTACAAATCCTGATGAACCGACCAATCCGGCTAAGCCGAGCAATCCAACATTGCCGAATAATACAAACAATAATGGCGATAAGACTGTAACAACCGATTCTAACGGACGTAAGGTTGTTAAAGCCAAAATCCCTAACACAGGTGCTTAATAAATTAAATTTATTTAGAAAACGATAGTTACTGTTGATTACAATAATGTTTATACTCTGTTAAAAAAGATTACCTCGTAAGGCATATGTCTTACGAGGTTTGTTTTTCTTTTATACATTAATTTCAACGCTGACACCGAGGAGGTCTTTTTCTTTTTCAAGAATCGGGTTAACTACCTCATTAAGGAAATCAGCAGTCTGCTGTGGTGCTCTGCCCACAAAGTTTTCAGGCTTGAGAATATCAAGAATTTCTTCCTTGGTAATCATAAATGCAGGGTCATTTGCAATTCTGTCAACAAGGTCATTCTTGCCGCCCTCAACCTTAACAACTGCACCTGCAGCCATTGAATGCTGTCTGATTTTTTCGTGAAGCTCCTGACGGTCGCCGCCCTTCTTAACAGCATCCATCATAATGTTTTCGGTTGCCATAAACGGCAGCTCGCTCATAAGTCTTGCTTCAATAACCTTCGGATATACAACAAGACCTGATGTTACGTTGATGTATAAATCAAGAATACCGTCGGTTGCAAGGAATGCTTCTGCAACGGATACACGCTTGTTTGCAGAGTCATCCAGTGTTCTTTCAAACCACTGTGCAGATGCTGTCCAAGCAGGGTTAAGTGCATCAATCATAACATAGCGTGAAAGTGATGCAATACGTTCGGATCTCATAGGATTTCTCTTATAAGCCATTGCGGATGAGCCAATCTGATTTTTCTCAAACGGCTCTTCAATTTCTTTGAGATTCTGAAGGAGTCTTAAATCGTTTGAGAATTTGCAGCAGGACTGTGCAATTAAGCCAAGGCAGTTGCAGACGATAGTATCAAGCTTTCTTGCATAGGTTTGTCCGCTTACAGGGAAGCAAGCCTTAAAGCCCATTTTTTCTGCAATCTTTCTGTCAAGCTCCTTACACTTTTCGTGGTCGCCGTCGAACAGCTCAAGGAAGGATGCCTGTGTGCCTGTTGTGCCCTTTGAGCCAAGGAGCATAAGGCTGTCGATAACGTGACAGATTTCCTCATAGTCCATTACCAAATCCATCAGCCAAAGTGATGCTCTCTTACCGACGGTGGTCGGCTGTGCAGGCTGGAAGTGTGTGAAACCAAGACAAGGCATATCCTTGTACTCATCGGCAAATTTTGCAACGCTTGAAATTGCATTGACAAGCTTTTTCTTAATAAGCATAAGTGCTTCACGCATTGTGATAACATCTGTGTTGTCACCAACATAGCAGCTTGTTGCACCAAGGTGAATGATTGGCTTTGCATTAGGGCACTGCTCACCATAAGCGTGAACGTGGCTCATAACGTCGTGGCGGAATTTCTTTTCGTATTCCTGTGCTACCTCATAGTTGATGTCATCAGCGTGAGCCTTAAGCTCCTCAATCTGCTCTTTTGTTACATTTAATCCGAGCTCGTTTTCAGCCTCAGCAAGGGCAATCCAGAGCTTTCTCCAGGTTCTGAATTTGAAATCAGGGGAGTAGATATACTGCATTTCCTTTGAAGCATAACGAGCATTAAAAGGTGAATTATAAGTGTTATTAGGCATTAGTCAAGTCCTACTCTCTTCATCATTTCTGCATAAGCATCTTCAACACCGCCCATATCACGGCGGAAACGATCCTTATCTAATTTTTCGTGTGTGTTAATATCCCAGAAACGGCAGGTGTCAGGGCTGATTTCGTCAGCAAGAACAATTGTGCCGTCGCTTGTTTTACCGAACTCAAGCTTGAAGTCGATAAGCTCAACACCGATTGAAGCAAAATACTCCTTAAGAACGTCATTCACTGTGAATGCCATTTTTTTAATCTGCTCAACCTCTTCTCTTGTAGCAAAGCCGCAGGATACAGCGTGATAGCCGTTGATAAGCGGATCACCGAGATCGTCATCCTTGTATGAAAATTCAATGGAAGGGCAAACAAAATCCATACCCTCTTCAAGACCTAAACGCTTGCAGATTGAGCCTGCAGCACGGTTTCTGATAATAACCTCAAGTGGTACGATTGTAACCTTTTTAACAGCAGTTTCTCTGTCGGAAAGCTCCTCAACAAAGTGTGTCTTAACACCCTTCTTTTCAAGAATCTGCATTAAATAGTTTGACATTTTGTTATTTACAACACCCTTGCCTGCAATTGTGCCTTTTTTAAGACCGTTAAATGCAGTAGCGTCGTCCTTATAATCAACAATTACAATGTCAGGGTCCTCAGTAGCCCAGACCTTTTTTGCCTTGCCCTCATAGAGCTGTGTTGTTTTTGTCATAGCTTATTTTCTCCTTTATTTCAAATAAATTATTTTTTATAAACTGACTTGATTCTTTCAATTGCCTCAACGGTCTTTTCTGCATTGCCGAAGGAGGTCAGTCTGAAATAGCCTTCACCTGCAGGACCGAAGCCTGAGCCCGGTGTACCCACAACCTGACACTTGTCCAGAAGCTCGTCAAAGAATTCCCAGGAGGTGTAGCCCTCAGGTACTCTGAGCCATACATATGGTGAGTTTACGCCGCCGTAGCACTCAAAACCTGCATCGCAAAGACCGTCATAGATAACCTTTGCATTCTTCTGATAGTAGGAAAGAATTTCCTTAATCTGCTTCTGACCCTCTTCAGTATAGATTGCCTCAGCAGCTCTCTGTGTGATGTAGGAAACACCGTTGAACTTAGTAGCCTGTCTTCTTGCCCACAGCGGATTAAGGCTTGTACCGTTAAATACCAATTCCTTAGGAACAACGGTGTAGCCGCAGCGCATACCTGTAAAGCCTGCTGTCTTTGAGAAAGAACGAAGCTCGATAGCACAGGTCTTGGCACCCTCAATCTCATAGATTGACTTAGGAATATCATCACTTACAACAAATGCCTCATAAGCGGAGTCAAAAAGGATTAATGAGTTGTGCTCATTTGCAAAATCAACCCATTTCTTTAACTGTTCCTTTGTTGCAACCATACCTGTTGGGTTGTTCGGGAAGCAGAGATAGATTACATCAGGGATTTCTGTAGGAATATCGGGTGTAAAGTTGTTCTCTGCTGTGCAGGGCATATAGATGATATTTGACCATAAGCCGTTTTCATCCTTATCGCCTGATCTGCCTGCCATAATATTTGTGTCAACATAAACAGGGTAAACAGGGTCACAGATTGCAACCTTGTTGTCAACAGCGAAAATGTCGCCGATATTACCGCAGTCGCTCTTAGCACCGTCTGAAAGGAAAATCTCATCCTTGGCAATGTCAATTCCTCTGTCAGCATAATCATGCTTCTGAATTGCATCAAGAATAAAATCATAGCCGTACTCAGGCGGATAACCGCGGAAGGTGTCCTCGCTTGCCATTTCATCAACTGCCTTGTGCATTGCATCAATAACAACAGGAGCAAGGGGCTTTGTTACATCGCCGATTGAAAGGCGGATAACGTCAGCCTCAGGATGAGCAGCCTGATATTCTCTTTGCTTCTTAGCAACGGTTGAGAATAAATAGCTTGCTTCAATCTTTAAAAAGTTTTCATTAATCTTCATATATTTTAAACCTCCATATAATTTATAAATCTATTTCACCTGTAAATACAGTGGCAGCAGGTCCTGTCATAAACACGCTGTCCTCTTCTTTACCTGACCACTGAATCTGCAAGTCGCCGCCGATAAGGTGAACGGTTACATCATTGTCAACATAGCCATTCAGTATTGCAGCAACCACTGTTGCACAGGTGCCTGTGCCGCAGGCAAGTGTTTCGCCCGTACCGCGTTCAAAAACACGCATTTCAATATTCTTTCTGTCAATAACCTTGGCAAATTCAGCATTGACTCTGTTTGGGAAAACATCTGTATTGCACTCAAATTTTGCACCATAAAAATCAAGGTCAAAATCCTTTGGATGCTCGTCAATAAACATAACTGCGTGGGGATTGCCCATTGAAACGCAGGTCATATTGAATTCTCTGCCTGCTACTGTGATTTTTTCGCTGATAACCTTTTTATTGCCGCTGTTAACAGGAACATCGGCAGCTTTCAATATCGGCGCACCCATATCAACCTTTGCAAGAATAACTTTGCCGTTTTCAACAGTGACGTCAATATATTTAACAGCACCCATTGATTCAATGGAAAAGCTTGTTTTGTCAGTGTAGCCGTTATCATAAACATATTTTGCAACACAGCGTATTCCGTTGCCGCACATTGCACCACGTGAGCCGTCGGCATTATACATCACCATTTCAAAATCAGCTTTCATGCCTTTTTTGATAAGGATGATTCCGTCACCGCCGATACCGAAATGCCTGTCTGAAAGCTTTACTGCAAGCTCGCTTTCGTTAGCAACGGTTTCCTTAAAGCAGTCGATGTAGATGTAGTCGTTGCCGCAGCCGTGCATCTTTGTAAATTTCATATTATCACCCAATATATATCTATTCCGTAAAATCGTTAATAATCTCTTTTGCTATCCCAGTGATTTTTTTACCTTTTTTCATACTTTCCTGCTGGAGGTATTTATGAGCTGCAATTTCACCCATATCACTCGTTTTCATCAAAATCAGCTTTGCTTTTGAAATAATCTCACTGTCGTCAGCGTTTCTTTTTGTAAAGGATGAACGTGTGCTTACAAGAACGGCAACGGTCTGAAGAAATTCTGCCTTGTTAACAGGTAGGGGCAGACTCACCAGATTGCCCATATATTCGGGTATACCGTTCTTTGACAGAGCAACAATATCAAAGCCGAAAGGCAGATTTTCTGCAAGGACACCTGCACCCATATCACTGAGGATTGACGCACAGACAACAACACCCTCATTCAGATTCTGTGCAATGCTGAGTACGCTTGAGCCTCTTGCACAGACGTGTGACACATGAAAGCCCTCATTCTCCAAAAGAGAACGCAATTGCATAGCAGTTTCTTTAACAGGGTATGCAATAATAATGTCCTTCATCAGATTTACCTTTCCATATTATAGTAATATCTATATTTTTAGTTATTATAACATTTATAATGTTTGTGTTCAATAGCAAAAATGCTCTATTTTAACTGTTAATTTGCAATATTTTTTGTAGCATTAATTCATGTAAAACTATGAATTAGTAACTTTTACGACAATTTACACATATTTTGAAAAATCCTGAGTTTTTTTTGTAACAAAATAAACAAAAACAACTTGATTATTAGTGTTAAAGATGTTATTATAGAACTATATTTTGGATAATTATGTAATATGCTTATTGAATGATGTTTTAATTCAATGAATGATTACTAATGAAGGAGATGAAAAAATGGAGAAATTGAAAAAAGAATATGAGTTCCCACTGTATCTTTTCCACAGCGGAAAAAATTATAAGTCATATGAATTTTTCGGCTGTCATAAAATGAATGGTGACACCTTTGTGTTCAGAGTATGGGCACCCCATGCTGCAGCAGTTTCCGTTTCGGGTGACTTTAACCATTGGGACGAGGATGCAAACCGTATGACAGAAATTTCTGCAGGAATATGGGAAGCGGTTATTGACGGAGTTATGCAGTATGATTGCTATAAATATGCAATCACAACAAAGTCAGGCTCGGTTATAATGAAGGCTGATCCCTATGCCTTTCATGCCGAAACACGACCGGGTACGGCGTCAAAGGTTTATCACAGTGAGCCATATAAATGGACAGATAAAAAGTGGTACGACAAATCAAAAAACAGCAATATACTTGAAAAGCCTGTTAATATATATGAAATTCATTTTGGCTCCTGGAAGCAGCATGAAAATGGTGATTTCCTGTCCTATCGTCAGATGGCAGACGAGCTTGTTCCTTATGTTAAGGATATGGGATATACGCATATTGAAATGCTTCCGATTATGGAATATCCCTTTGACGGCTCCTGGGGATATCAGGTGACAGGCTATTTTGCCCCTACCTCACGCTACGGCACACCTGATGATTTAATGTATTTCATTGACTGCTGTCACAAGGCAGATATCGGTGTTATTCTTGACTGGGTGCCTGCCCATTTCCCTAAGGATGCCTATGGACTTTATGAGTTCGACGGCGAATGTACCTATGAATATTCCGACCCGCGAAAGGGTGAGCATAAGGAATGGGGTACAAGGGTATTTGACTACGGCAGGAATGAGGTTAAATCCTTCCTTATTTCATCGGCTATGTACTGGGTTGACAAGTTCCACTTTGACGGACTGAGAGTTGATGCGGTTGCATCCATGCTTTATCTCGATTACGGCAGAGAAAACGGCGAATGGATTGCGAACAAGCACGGCGGCAGAGAAAATCTTGAGGCTGTGGAATTTTTCAAGGAGCTGAACTGTGCTATGTTCAAGGAGCACGGCGAGGTTATGATGATAGCCGAGGAGTCAACGGCATGGCCTATGATAACCATGCCGACGGATATAGGCGGTCTTGGCTTTAACTTCAAGTGGAATATGGGATGGATGAACGATATGCTTCGTTATACATCCATGGATCCGTTATTCAGAAAAGGAAATCACAACTGCATTACCTTCAGCTTTTTCTATGCCTTCAGCGAAAATTTTGTTCTGCCGATAAGCCACGACGAGGTTGTTCACGGCAAGGCAAGCCTGATTAACAAAATGCCGGGCGATTATGAAATGAAGTTCAGCGGTATCAGGCTGTTTCTTGCCTATATGTTTGCGCACCCGGGCAAAAAGCTTTTGTTTATGGGCAGTGAGTTCGGTCAGTTTATCGAGTGGAATTACAAGCAGGGTCTTGACTGGCTGCTGCTGGATTATGATAAGCACAAAAAGCTGCAGGATTTCACAAGAGAGCTTAATAAGTTCTATAAAAAAACACCTGCACTGTGGCAGGTCGATTACAGCTGGGAGGGCTTCCAGTGGATTTCCAGCGAGGACAATGCAAATTCCGTTATTGCCTTCAGACGAATTGATAAGTCGGGCAAAGAGATTATTGCAGTGTTCAATTTCACACCGAACAGCTTTGATGAGTACAGAATCGGTGTTCCTGAAAAGGGAACATATAAAACGATTTTTGATACCTCTCTTTCAAAGTACGGGGGAGAAAAGGTCAGATTATCGGGTACTTACAAATCAAAGGATAAGCCTATGAATGGCTATGATGAGAGTATCGGTCTTAAGCTAAGCGGACTTTCGGCAATCTATCTTGAAAAGACAGAAACAAAGAAGTCGGCTAAGAATAAAAAAACTACAAATAAATCAAAGGAGATAAAAAATGGCACAAAAAAATAAGGTTGTTGCAATGCTCTTAGCAGGCGGACAGGGCAGCCGCCTGGGAGTTTTAACAAAAAATATTGCCAAGCCTGCAGTACCATACGGCGGAAATTACAGAATTATTGATTTCCCCCTTTCCAACTGTGTGAACAGCGGTATTTATACGGTTGGCGTACTGACCCAGTACCAGCCCCTTGAGCTTAATGATTACCTTGGCAATGGTCAGCCATGGGATCTTGACAGACAGAACGGCGGTATTCACATTCTGTCACCATATGAGGCAATCGGCGGTGCCGAGTGGTACAAGGGTACTGCCAATGCTATTTATCAAAATATTAATTTCATTGAAAAATATGACCCTGAATATGTTGTAATCCTTTCAGGTGACCATATTTATAAAATGGATTATGCACAGATGGTTGATTTCCATAAAAAGAACGATGCTGCCTGCACAATTGCAGTGCTTGAGGTTCCGTGGGAAGAGGCATCACGTTTCGGTATTCTTGCAACCAAGGATAACGATGAAATCTATGAGTTTGCTGAGAAGCCTGCTGAGCCTAAGAGCAATAAGGCGTCAATGGGTGTTTATGTATTCAGCTGGGATAAGCTCAGGGAGTATTTGATTCAGGATGAAAACACCGAAGGCTCATCAAATGACTTTGGTAAAAATATCATTCCGACAATGCTTGACGCAGGTGAGCGTATGTTTGCTTATCCTTTCAAGGGCTACTGGAAGGATGTAGGTACAATCGACTCTCTGTGGGAGGCAAACCTTGATATTATCAATCCGAATGTTGACCTTGATTTAAGTGACACAAGCTGGAGAATTTACTCAAGAAATCCACTTGCACCACCTCACTACATCGGCAAAAATGCTGTTGTTGAAGGCTCATCCATCAGCGAGGGCTGTGAGATTGAGGGTAATGTTGATTACAGTGTTATCTCCTCAAATGTTACAATTGAAGAGGATGCGGATGTAAGATACAGTGTTGTTATGCCGGGTGCAACCATTAAGAAGGGTGCTAAGGTCTATTATTCAATCGTTGCTGAGAATGCAGTGATTGAGGAGGATGCCAAGATCGGCGAAATCCCTGAGATGCTTGAAAAGCCTGAGGATTGGGGAATCCCTGTTATCGGTGCAGGAGCAAAAATTACCAAGGGTCAGTATGT
This sequence comes from Ruminococcaceae bacterium UBA7101, assembly GCA_002493325.1. Lineage (GTDB taxonomy): Bacteria > Bacillota > Clostridia > Oscillospirales > Acutalibacteraceae > Eubacterium_R. The sequence continues at coordinate 31,777 of DKYL01000038.1, read as the reverse complement.
TGCTCCCGGGGTAATGATTAAATCAGGAGAGGAGGTTTGATTGTAATGAACGGTAAACAAGTATTAGGTATTGTATTTGCAAATATTCACGAGGAGGCTCTCGACAGCCTTACGGCTATGAGAACTATGGGCTCTGTTCCATTCTGCTCACGCTATCGTCTGATTGACTTCCCGCTTTCCAATATGGTTGACAGCGGTGTTGCAAAAATCGGTGTTGTTACAAACGCAAACTTCCAGTCCCTTATGGACCATGTGGGCACAGGTAAGCCTTGGGATTTAAACAGAAAGAATGATGGCTTGTATCTTCTTCCTCCGTTTTCACTTGGCAGTGCAAAAATGTGGGGCAACAGAATTGATGCTATTTACGGCAATATGGGCTTTTTGAATCAGTCAAATCAGACCTATGTTTTAATGAGCGACTGCAACCATATTGTGTCTACTGATTATACAGATTTGTTTAATGCGCACGAGGAGAGCGGTGCTGATATTACAATCCTCGGTGTTAAGGGCAAAATGCCCAAAAATATCGGCTCTGTACTTTGCTTTGACAAGGTTGATGCTGACGGAAGAATTACCGAAATGAGCCTTGACAAGGATACTAACGAGGATGTTTTCTATTCCTGTAATATTATGATGATGAAGAAGTATCTGCTTGAAACGCTTGTTTCCGCAGCTCATTCAAAAAATGAAATTTCTTATCAGAGAAATGTGATTATGGCAAATGTTGATAAGCTTAAAATCCACGCTTATGATGCAACTGACAGCTTTGTGGGAACAATTGATTCTGTTCAGAGCTATTATGATATTTCAATGTCAGTTCTTGAAAAGGAAAACAGGAAAAAGCTCTTTAAGCATACGATTTCAACCAAGGAGCGTGACGATATGCCTGCAATCTACGGCGTTGAGTCATCACTCAAAAACAGCCTTGTTGCAGACGGATGCATTATTGAGGGACAGGTTGAAAACTGTATTATTTTCAAGGGCGTTAAAATCGGCAAGGGTGCTGTTGTTAAAAATTCAATTCTTATGCAGGATACCATTGTCGGCGAAAATTCAAAAATCACCTGTGTTATTGCAGATAAAAATGTGAATATCAAAAATGGTGTTGAATTATCGGGCGCTGATACATTCCCTATCTGTCTTTCAAAGAATACAAGAGTATAGGAGGCGTGTGTAGTAATGAAAGTATTGTATGTTTCATCTGAAGCACTTCCCTTTATGGCTTCAGGCGGACTGGGTGACGTAGCAGGCTCATTGCCTGTTGCCCTGAGAAAAAGACTGATCGGCTGCCGTGTTGTTATGCCGCTTTATGACAGCATTAAGCAGGAATATAAGGATAAAATGAAATTTATAGCCTCAATTTCTGTTCCTGTTTCATGGCGCAGACAGTATTGCGGTGTGTTTGAAGCTAAAGCAAACGGTGTTATCTATTATTTTCTGGATAACCAGTATTACTTTAAGCGTGACGGTATTTACGGTCACTATGATGATGCAGAGCGCTTTGCATTCTTTGCAAGGGCAGTGCTTGAAATCATTCCTGTTATCGACTGGAAGCCTGATATTATTCACTGTAATGACTGGCAGAGTGCGTTGACTCCGCTGTATTACAGCTGCTATTATGCGAACAGAATGGGCTTTGAAAATATCAAGACTGTTTTCACAATCCATAATATTCAGTATCAGGGCAAGTATGGCAATGAGCTTCTGAACGATGTTCTCGGTATTGCGCCTGAACATAATAATTTGATTCTTTATGATGGTCTTGTGAACTTTATGAAGGCAGGTATTGAGTGCGCCAATAAGGTGACAACTGTTTCGCCCACTTATGCAAGGGAAATTCTTGACCCTTGGTACAGCCATGGTCTTGACCCGATTTTAAATCAGCGAAGCTGGAAGCTTTGCGGTATTCTCAATGGTATTGATGTTGACGGCTATAACCCTGAAACAGATAAGGATATCTGGGTGAATTACAATGCTGATGATTTCAGCGGCAAGGCTAAAAATAAGGAAGAATTACAGAAAATGATGGGTCTTAATGTTGACCCGAATGTGCCTGTTATCGGTATTGTTTCACGTCTTGTCGGTCATAAGGGCGTTGACCTTATGAAGGAGGTTCTCGAAAAGAGCCTTTGTGAGAGAAATATTCAGTACGTTGTTCTCGGCAGCGGTGAGTGGCAGTATGAAAACTTCTTCCGCTATCTTCACGATAAGTACCCGAATAAGGTAGGCATCACAATTGGATTTGTTCCTGATCTGGCAAGAAAAATTTACGCAGGTGCGGATATGTTCCTTATGCCAAGTAAGAGCGAGCCTTGCGGACTGTCACAGATGGTTGCACTGCGTTACGGTACATTGCCTATCGTTCGTGAAACAGGCGGACTTAAGGATTCTATCACTGATTGCGGTGATGGAGAGGGAAATGGTTTCACATTTAAAACATATAATGCCTATGATATGCTTGGCGCTATTTACAGAGCGAACGACGCTTATCATACAGACGGCTGGAGCACTCTCGTCAAGCGGGCACTCGACTGTGATATGAGTTGGGGAAAGAGTGCAAATGAATACATTAAAATGTATCGTTCACTGTTAAAATAAAGCAAAGGAGCTGATTTTTTCAGCTCCTTAAATTTTGTCAGAATATATTACCGAAGGTGATTTTCTGATTGTCATAGATGGATTGTATTTGATTTTTTGCGGTTATCAGCTCGCCCTCAAGGTCGTCACTTTCATTTTTTGCTAAATCCTTAAGGGATGTGATTGTTACTCCTGTGTCGTCAAGAGAGCCGTGGTCAATCATTGCAGTTAAATACTGCTGCTTGCTGTCCCAGTATTCATCAAGGGTGCTGCAGGTTTCCTCAGCTCCCTTATAATCCTTTTTTTCAACCTGTTCAATGGCATAATCAATGTATTTGTTTGCCTGAGAATAGGTTTTATTTATTGTTATCTGCTCAAAGGTGCAAAGTCCGAATGCCAGTGCAAGAAATGCGATTGCTATAAAAAGTCTTTTCATTGCTTCTCCTTTTCAATTAAATAGGTATTGCCGTCATCATCAATTGTTAAAAGCATAATTTTTTCAACATCTCTGTTGACAGTTTGCAGCACAAGCTCAATTTCACTGTCCTTCAGCTTGTATTCGTTGAAATATTCGTTAACAGTCTTGCCGTCAATAACAATAGCCACAGGCATACCCTTCTCCTTAACAGAAAGGCTTATGTCGGATGCGGTTATAGGCTGGTATTCAGCCTTTGGCAGAACAGATATTGAACCATTGGTTTCTATGACTGCATCCTCAACCTGACTGATGTCAAATATATCCTTCTGCCTTAGTGCATCCACAACATCATCCATCGTCAGCCTGAGCTGTTTCAGTTTTTTTTGGTCAAGCTTGCCCTGTCTTATTATAAATATCGGTCTGCCCTGCAGAAGATTTCTGAACCACAGGCTTTTCATGGATATAACACTCATAATAATTTCAAGGCTGACAAATAGCATAATGGGCACCAGACAGTTTGCAAGGGGCATTGAATTTTCCTCAAGGGGAATAACCGCTATTGCACTTATCAGAATGGTTATTACAAGCTCGTGGGGCTTAAGCTCACCGACCTGTCTTTTTCCCATCAGCCTTACTGCAATAATGATTACAACATAAATAATTGCTGCTCTTATAAAATTTATCGCCATACAACCACCTGTTCCTTGTTTTACTATAACATTTTGTGAATAATTTTCTTTATTATGCAAAAATTAATCAGGACGTATAACATTGCTGTTTTCAGCATTATTTTTTGTTGGCAATGGAAAGGCAGTGAAAATAATTTGGAAAATCCGACGGGTAATCTTTTCACAGATTACGAACTGAATAAAAAGAAATTTGAGGATGATTTTAAGGACTGCTCTGATTTCCTTTTAAGAGAGGCGGTTATTTGCGGAGTCAAGGGCTTTTTCTGTGTTATGGACGGCTTGATTGATTCGCTACAGCTTTCACAGATGATAATGGAGCCTATTCTTGGCAGAGAGCTTGAGTTTGAAACGAAACAGGAACTTCTTGATACAATCAAGCTGAAGGTTGTTAATTCGCTTGAAATGAAAGAGGCAACCACCTTTGAAGACTGCTACTATTTCTTGATGTCAGGCTTTTGTGTATTTATTCTTGACGGAAATAATAAGGCACTTGTTTTCGGTATACAGGGCTGGAGCAAGCGCAGTGTTGATGAGCCGTCAAATGAAAGCAATGTAAGAGGTGCCAAGGAGTGCTTTATCGAAGCACTGAATGATAACAAGGCTCTGTTAAGAAAAAGACTTAAAACACCTCATTTGAAATTCAAGCAGATAAAAATAGGCTCTGCGGCATCAACTCCTGTTGTTATCGGTTATATTGATGACAGGGCAGACCCTGAGCTTGTTAAGGGCGTGGAGAGCAGGCTTAAATTGGCTAATCTGAATACGCTTATTGATTACGGCGAGCTTGTACCGTTTCTGGATACGGATATTAAATCATTTTTCAGTTGTGTAAGCAATACGGAGCGCCCCGATGTTGCGGTGTCAAAGCTGCTTGAGGGCAGGGTGCTCGTTATGGTTGAGGGTACGCCGTTTGTAATTTTTGTGCCGTCGCTTTTCAGCGATAATTTTCAGTCGGTTGATGATTATGATAATCCGCCGTTTTATGCAGGCTTTATAAGAATTTTAAAGTATTTCAGCTTTGTTCTTTCTATATTTCTGCCCGGACTTTATGTTGCAATCGGTACATTCCATCAGGAGCTTATGCCTACAAGTCTTTTGTTCACGATTGCTTCTGAGGAAATCAATACACCGTTTTCACTGATGACAGAGGCTCTCATGATTTTAGTTCTGTATGAAATTATGAGGGAGGCAGGCTTAAGACTGCCGAAAACAATCGGTCACGCAATATCCATTATCGGCGGTATCATTATAGGTGAAACCACTGTGACGGCAGGACTGATTGGCGCGCCTATGCTGGTTATTATTGCCACGACTGCCATATCGTCATATGTGGTTTATCCTCTTTATGAAAGTGTGTCAGTGCTGAGATTCCTTTTTATTCTTGTAGGCGGACTGACAGGAATGTACGGTATTATACTTGGTGCGGGTGTACTGTTTATAAATATCTGCAGTGTTAACCCATATGGTGTGCCTTTATCATCACCTATTTCGCCGCTTGATAAGCATTCCCTGGGCGATATATTCTATCGTGAAAGCTGGAAAAAGCTGTCGCAGCGTAAGGTCAGAATCAGTGAACTGAGAGGTGCCAATATTGATAAATTCACAAAGAAATAAAATTGCCCCCATTAGTATATTTTTTATGCTTTATATCAGCAGGGTAGTTGTCACACTTACAAATATGCAGTCCGTTTCCTCAGGTATGATTAATACGGATATGCTGATTAGTATTGTTCTTGCACTGGGGCTTAATCTTCTTTTATGTCTGCCTGCTATCTGGTGCTATAAGAACAATAAAAGCCCCTTTGAGGTAAAGGGCGTAAATCTTTTTTATGCATTGTATTTCATTTATCTGGCAGGCGTCAATATCAGCAGATTTTCTTATTTTGCTTCAACTGTGCTTAATCCCGAAGCGTCAGCCTGGGTGTTTTCATTGATTATTGCAGTTTATGCAGGCTATGCCTCACGCTTTGGAATAGAAGGCTTAAGCCGTTTTTCCGCCTTCGGTTTTATACTGATCGTATTAACTGTGGTGGCAGGTACGATGTTTAATTTTAAAAATTATGATGAGATAAATCTCTATCCCGTAATAAGGAACAGCACTCGGGAAATTGCAGAAAATGTATTCTATATAACGTCAAGCTCTGTTGAGGTTATTGTGCTGCTGTGCCTTGGGAAAAGAGTTAACGGCTCAGCAGTCAAGCCCTTCGTATTTTCAGTAATAGCGTCATTTCTTACAACATTTATACTGATTTTATTTATTAATGCAACAATGGGGGATGCGGCAAATTTACAGGCTTTTCCTGTTTATACAATGTTTCAGCTTGCAAAAATCGGTTTGTTTGAAAGACTGGATGTGCTTCAGATTTCCTTCTGGATATTCGGTATATTTATTAAATCCGTACTGCTGATTTACTGTTCATCCATTTCCATTAAAAGCTATAAAAACAGTACTAAATGTATAATTGCATCTGTTCTGTCACTGGCAGTAGCATTTGTCCTGACCGAATTTACAGACACAAGCACAATCACACCAACGGTTTATATGGCGCCTTATTTTGTAGCCTGCGTATTGATTCCGTTGTTAACTCTTATTTTTAAGAAAAAGAATTCAGGTGATGAGCTCATTGAAAAATTTTAGACTGTTTAAAATATTTTTGTGTATTGTTTTGATTTGCTCTTCTTTTACAGGCTGTATGCATCAGACCAATTTGAAAAATCTTATCGTTATTGAAGGTATAGGCATTGATAACACGGAAGATGGAGTTCAGCTCACGGTTCAAAGTCTGAATCCCGGTAAGTCCACAGGTGTTGATAAGCCCGAAGGAAATATGACAATAAATACGGTTGAAAAGGGAGCAACAATTGTTGAAGCAATTTCCAATCTGAATAAAGCTATGTCCAAGGAGCTTTTTTTCGGTCACAATAAAATCATTGTGTTCAGCCGTGAAATTTGTGAAAACGACCTGAATAATAAGCTTGATTATTTTCTGCGTTCATCCGACGCACGTGCAGATGTTGCGGTTTGTATGGCTGACGGTGAGGCAAAGAAGGTTATGGAGAATACCGAGGACGGTGCACATGTGCCTGTTGAAAATATGGTTTACCTTATCGGAAACGGTCAGAAAATGGGTACAAGTATTTATGTCAATACGAATGATTTGCTTAATTTATATGCTGACAAAACTACCGATATGTATCTGCCTGTCCTGAAGGAGAGAGCAGATCAGGATAATGTTAAGCTGAACGGAATAGCCATTTTCAGCAACAATAAATTATCGTATGTCCTTGATCAGGAGGAAACACTCGGCTTTATGTTTATGACAGGCAAAATCAAGAATTGTTACCTCGAAATACAAGACGAAGATTTAGGTAGTGTCGGCATAGAGGTAATACCTGAAAGCGTAAATAAAAAAGCAGAAATTGTTGATGGTGCAATAGTCTTTAACGTGGACGTAAAGGGTCATCTTATGATTAGTGAGGTTGAAAAGGGAATGGCGAATGTTCTTAAAGAAAAGCACTTAAATACAGTATGCAGCAAAGCAGAGGAGAGGATTTCCTATTTATGCAGCCGTGCTTTTTCAGCCTGTCAGAAATACGCAAGCGATTCAATTCGGGTGGGGGAGTATCTTGCCAAGGACAGTCCTGAATCCTATGAGCTTTTATCTGATGACTGGGATTATTATTTTAAAACAGTGACGCTTTCTGTTGATTCTGATATTAATCTGAAAAAAATCAGTGATAACACGCAAGTAGAGTGATACACTGCCTGAAAATATGGACAAGCTCACCATCGCTGTTGTCCGGAAATTTGCCGAAGCAGACTATGGCAGGCACAGCAATGGTGAGTGCAAACAGAACAGCATATATGATTAATACTCTTTTCAAATTCTCATCTCCTTGACTTTAATTAAAAATAAATGTATAATAAATCTGTTATATATTATTTTACTGTTATAACTTTTAAATTATTACAAACTATGCGAAAGGAGATTGCTTATGCCTACGAATTATATTTCACCAATATCAATGGATGCGTTGTCAAATCTTTGCGGCGAGCTTGACAAAAATAATTCTATTAAGCCTGCAGATTATAAGAAATATCAGGTTAAAAGAGGTCTTAGAAACAGTGACGGAACAGGTGTTATGGCAGGACTTACCCGAATTTGCTCTGTTGAAGGCTATTACATAATTGACGGTGAAAAGGTGCCTAAGGACGGTAAGCTGTCATACAGAGGCTATGATATCAATGATATAGTCAAAAGTGTTGTAAAGGATGACAGGTTCGGTTTTGAAGAGGTTGTATGGCTTCTTCTGTTCGGCGAGCTACCCACAGAGCAGCAGCTTGTCAGTCTTATGGAGGTTCTTGCTGAGTGCAGAGAGCTGCCGGATGAATTTATTGAAGATATGATTATGAAAAATCCTTCAAAGGATATTATGAATAAAATGGCAAGATGCGTTATGATTCTTTATTCCTTTGATGAAAATCCTGATGATATTTCTATTCCGAATGTTCTGCGTCAGTCACTTCAGCTTATTGCACAGATGCCTACCATTATGAACTCTGCTTATCAGATTAAGCGCCGTTCATTCTATAACAAAACAATGTTCCTTCATCCGATTAAAAAGGAGCATTCCACTGCTGAGTGCATATTGTATCAGCTCAGGGCTGATAAACAGTTTACACGAGAGGAAGCTAAGCTGCTTGACATCTGCCTTATGCTTCACGCTGACCACGGCGGCGGTAATAACTCAACATTTTCAACAAGAGTTCTTACCTCAAGCGGTACAGACACCTATTCAGCTATTACAGCAGGCTTCGGCTCATTAAAGGGTCCTAAGCACGGCGGTGCAAATATCAGGGTTGCCAATCAGATGAATGAGATTATTGCCAATGTTTCAGACCCTACCGATAAGGGTCAGATAAAGGATTATCTTGTTAAAATTATGAATGGTGAAGCAGGTGACGGCTTAGGTCTTATTTATGGTATGGGTCACGCTGTTTATACCAAAAGCGACCCGAGAGCAGTTATTCTTAAAGAAAATGCAAGAAAGCTGGCTTATGAAAAGGGTTATGAGAAGGAGTTTGTAACTCTTGAAAATATTGAACTTTTGACACCTGAGGTATTTGCAGAGGTAAAGGGTGTTGAAAAAACAATGTGTGCTAATGTTGACTTGTATTCAGGTCTTGTTTACAGAGTGCTTGGCATACCTGAGGATTTATATACACCGCTTTTTGCCACTGCACGTATTGCAGGCTGGTGTGCGCACAGGCTGGAGGAGCTGACCTCTAACGGCAAAATTATTCGTCCGGCATACAAGAGCGTCAGCCGTGCAAGGGAATTTAAGGATTTAAGCAATAGATAACAAGGAGAAGAAAAGTGCAGAAAGACAGAGGAAGGTTACCGGTATATTTAATTGCAGTATTGGTTTTTTCCTCGTGTCTTGTGCACTTTTTTCAGCTTTTAAGATTTACTGATAAAGCTACGGGCTGTGTTAACGGCAATATGGCAATGCCGATTATTGTTTATTCGCTTGTCTTTGCGGCTGTCAGCTTGGCAGGGCTTTATTCAAAGCGGTGTGAAAATGCAGTGCCTGTTCATTTATCAGGCGGCAATAAAAAATTGTATTTCAGCGCAGCCTTTTTGTCAGCGGCAATGTTTGCGGATTTCCTGCATAAGTGCTTCAGCTGTTATGATTATATATCGAAAACGGTTTATGTTGAGTATGCGTATATCATACCGCTTGCGGTTTCGGGGATTGCCGCACTTGTCTGCTGCTTTTATTTTGCAGTTGTTTCCATAACGGCAAAGGGCTCAAATTATGATTTCAGAAACTTTACGTTTCTGCATCTTATCCCTGTTATATGGGCTTTTACACGGCTGATACTCATTATGATAAAAATTGTCGATATTAAGCAGGATTCAGACACCGTGTTGGAATTTTTACTGCTTTCGTTTATGCTGATGTTCTTTTTCTGCTATATACTGATGCTCGACAACAGCGGCAGAGTTCCACGGCTTTTCGTATTTTCAGCCATTTCAACCTTTGCTTTGGCGTGCGTAATTGCATTGCCGAGGATTGCAATAATCATTACAGGCAAAGGCGATGTGCTTTATCCTGTGGATTATACAGGCATTACCTATTTTGCTGTGGGTCTGTTTGCGGTTCTGCAGGTTAAACAGGAAAAATTAAATTAATTATTGATCAGAGGATTATATTTTGTTCTTAGAAAATTTAAAAACAATAGCTTTGCAGGTCTTGATTTTGTATCTTATTGCAGGGGTCGGTTTTGTAACTGACAAGACAGGTATATTTAAGCAAAAGGATGCAAAAAGATTAATAGATCTGCTTTTTAATGTTATTCTTCCTATTGCCATAATTCATACATTTATGACAATGGAGTATTCGGCAGAGCATGTTAAGGGTATATTCATTGCTTTTATATGTGCTTTTGCAACACATATTTTCGGTATGCTGATTTCGCTTCTGACCTTCAGAAAAAGGTCATTGAAGGAACGCGGAATCTATCATTATGCCACCATTCTTTCAAATGCTGCTTTTCTGGCATTGCCGCTTGCAAAAAGTGTAATAGGGACAGAGGGAATTTTTTATTGTTCCGTATATGTTGCCGTGTTCAATATGGTTGCATTTACAATCGGCATTTATGAAATATCCGGTCACGAGGCTAAGCTGGATTTAAAAAAGATTATTTTAAATCCGGGCACAATTTCTGTGCTGATTGGCGTGCCGCTGTTCTTTTTGCAGCTTGATATTCCCTATGTTATTGAATATCCGATGGAGCTTGTGGGTAGCTGTAATTCGCCGCTTGCTATGATTGTTTTCGGAACCTTTTTAGCAAATTCGAGCTTTAAAAATATGTTTGCAAAAAAAGAAATTTATTTTGTTTCATTTTTAAGATTGCTGGTGATACCGCTTTGTATGATTGGTGTGTTTTACCTTTGCGGTGTCAGAGGTCCGCTTCTGTCGGCAATGGCAATTTCAGCATCCGCACCTACAGCAACCAATACGGCTATGTATGCTGCTAAGTACGGCAATGATACTGCCCTTGGCTCAGAGCTTGCGGCACAGTCCTCTGTGCTGTCTATCATCACAATGCCTGTTGTGGTGGCACTCGCTTCCATATTGCAGTAATCGTTTATATCATTAATGAAATGTAAATTTATTTAAAATAAAAATGGACTGATGTTGAATTATCCTTTAATATAAATTATAATTAATATGTGATAGTATTAAACGGTAGGTAATAAATATGTAAAGGGTGATTTTATGAAATTAGTCATAGCGATTGTATCGAATAAGGATTTACCGAAGGTGCTTGCAGTAACAAGTGCGGAGGGATTTTTTTCAACCAAAATAGCAACGCAGGGTCAGTTTTTGCAAAGCGGTCAGACCACGATTCTGTATGGCGTAAATGATGACAGAGTTGATGATTTGTTTGACCTTATCAGAAATAATGTAACAAAAAGAGTGCTTAAACAAACATCTGTTGAAAGCACGATTGAGGGCTCACTGTTAAAAAAGCCTGTTGATGTTGAGGAATTTGGTGCAGTGGCATTCGTTATTAATGTAGAGGATTTTAAGAAACTTTAATGAACAAGCTTGATTTTATCGGGAATACACGTGTTATTGAACAGCTTGGATGTCTTATTGACTCCAAGCGTTTTCCTCATGCGCTGATAATTGAGGGTGAGCACGGTCTTGGCAAAAAAACTCTGGCAAGAAGGCTTGCCGGGGCACTTGTCTGCCGTGGCGATAATAAGCCCTGCGGCGAGTGCAGGCAGTGCCGTAAGGCAAAGCAGGGGATTCATCCCGATATTATTGAGCATATTGCAGAGGGCGGCAGTAATTCCTTTCACGTTGATGTGATAAGAGATATTGTTAATGATGCCTTTATGAGCCCGAATGAGGCAGATTTTAAGGTTTATATTTTAGGTAATGCAGAGTGTATGAATCTTTCTGCACAGAATGCACTGCTGAAAATTTTGGAAGAGCCGCCTGAATATGTTGTGTTTATTATGACGGTTTCGTCAAAAAGTATGCTGCTTGAAACAGTGCTTTCACGCAGTGTGGTTGTGAGCCTTGAGGGTGTTGACATAAAACAGGGAGCTGAATATATTGCAGCACATACAGAGAATGTTGATATAACTGCTGCAGCACGTCAGCTTGAAACTTTTAACGGAAATATAGGCAAAGCCCTTGGCTCTTTGCAAAACGGCAAGGTCAGCGAAATAACGGATATTTGCCTTAATATCTGCAGTGCGTTGGTAAGTGACAGCGAGTATTCACTTTTAACTGCCTGCTCTGCTTTTCAGAATGACAGGCAGAGTATTGTTCTTGCTATGGATTTTTTAAAAAATATTTTCAGAGATGCATTGGTGTATAAGCCGTCTGCCGATTTGATTTCAGGTCAGACGGAAACAGTTACCATGCTGAAAAATAAGATAACTCGTCAAAAGCTTATTGACTTAATTGCTATTTGTGATAAACTTAAAGAGATGGCACTTAAGAATTCAAACAATTCACTGCTTATCACAAAAATATGTTATAGCCTTAGACAAGCCATTGGCAGATAGGCTATTTGGAGGATATATATGACAAAGGTTGTTGGTGTCCGTTTTAAGGATACAGGCAAAACTTATTATTTTGACCCGTGCGGTATTGAATGCAAAAAGGGTCAGGTGCTTGTGGTTGAAACTGCAAAGGGCATAGAGTGCGGTACTGCACAGTCAGATGTCAAAGAGGTTGAAGATGATGAGGTTGTTGCACCTCTCAAGCCTGTTAAGCGTATCGCCACAGAGGAAGATTTAAAAATTATTGAGGAAAACAGGGCATATGAAAAGGATGCACTTGTTGTTTGTGCTGAAAAAATAAAGGATCATAATCTTGAAATGTTCCTTACTGATGCAGAGTATTCCTTTGACAGAACAAAAATTATTTTTTATTTTACTGCTGACGGCAGAGTGGATTTCAGAGAGCTTGTCAAGGACCTTGCCGCACATTTTCGCAAGAGGATTGAGCTCAGACAAATCGGTGTGCGTGATGAAAGCAGACTATTGGGCGGTCTTGGCATTTGCGGCAGACCCTTCTGCTGTTCAACCTTCCTTGATGATTTTCACAGTGTTTCCATTAAAATGGCTAAGGATCAGGGCTTATCACTGGCACCGGGTAAAATCAGCGGAACCTGCGGCAGACTTTTATGCTGTCTTAAATATGAGCAGAATTCCTATGAATACCTCAACAAAATCACGCCGAGAAAGGGTGCTGTTGTGGATTGCCGTGAGGGCAGAGGAACGGTTGTTGACGTTTCTATTTTAACAGGAATGCTCAAGGTTCAGCTTGATAAGTCTCCTGAGGGACTGCCTGTTTCAGTCAACAGGTCAGAGGTAAGAGTTGTTAAAAAAGGTAATTTTGACAATTCTAAAGAAAAATCTTCAAATGATTAAAAATCACTTGATTTTTTAATAATATACTGTTATATTATTGGTATAGCTTGATGATGTAGGAGGTGTATCTATAATGGCATACGCAATTTCAGATGATTGTATCTCATGCGGCGCTTGTGCTGCTGAATGTCCTGTAAGTGCTATTTCAGAGGGTGACGGTAAGTTCGTTATCGATGCTGACACTTGTATTGAATGCGGCGCTTGCGAAGGTGTTTGCCCTGTTGGCGCTCCTGCACAGGAATAATTTTACAATACTTAATTTTAAAGGCACATTCGTTAAGAATGTGCCTCAGCTTGTCGAAAAAGCATAGC
>DKYL01000038.1:0-18055 GCA_002493325.1 Ruminococcaceae bacterium UBA7101 | reverse complement strand
GGCACATTCGTTAAGAATGTGCCTTTATTTTTTATTTTTCTTGCAATGTCAAACTATGTCTGTTACAATGAAATCAGGGTGATTATATGAGCAATAAAAATGCACAGGAAAATAGTAAATCAAAAAATATTTTTCAGTTTATAAAGTTTGCACTTTTTTCTGCATCTGCAGGGATTATTCAGGTGCTGAGCTTTACCCTGATGAATGAGGTGCTGATTAAGCTGCCGTTTATGCAGAGGGCGCTTGAAAGCAATGAAACCTTTGCAAGAATTATGGAGAATGAATACGGTCCGATGTATCTAATTGCTCTGCTTCTGTCTGTTATCTGGAATTTTACCTTTAACAGAAAATTCACCTTTAAATCAGCGGCAAATGTGCCCATTGCAATGCTCAAGGTGCTTGCCTTTTATGCAGTGTTCACACCTGTTACTGTTTTGCTTGGTAACTATTTTACCGCAAAATTTGCTGATTTTGCAGCCATTGAATACATTGTTCTCGGTTCAACAATGGCTTGCAATATGATAACCGAGTTTATTTATGACAAGCTGGTTGTGTTCAGAAATCAGGAAAATACAGCAGAAAAATAAATTTTAACGGAGTATGCGCATACTCCGTTTTTTATCGTAATCTGATATATGTGTGCAGAAAATATCAGGATTATTAAATCACTTTTCAGTAAAATGTGAATGTACCCGAAAACAGCGGGTCAGCGGAAAGGAGATGCTTATGAATATTGCCGACAGTTTTCAGAATGCTATTGATTATATTGAAGACCATTTGACGGATGAAATTAACTATAACACGATTTCTCAAAAAGCGTGTATGTCAAATTTCTATTTTCAAAGAATCTTCAGTGTTTTGTGTGGTTACAGCGTTGGTGACTATATCAGATACAGAAGGCTCACACTTGCCGGCACAGAGCTTTCTGAGCGTAAGGCAAAAGTTATTGACGTTGCTCTGAAATACGGCTATGAAACGCCTGAAAGCTTTACAAGAGCCTTTAAGGAGTTTCACGGCATTACACCTTCACAGGCAAAAAGAAACAGCGATAGGCTCAAATATTTTTCTCCGCTTTCCGTATCAATAACATTAAGAGGTGGTTTTATGGAAAATTTCAAAAAGGACAATTACAAAATTGTAAAAAAGGATGCCTTCACCGTGCTTGAAAAGGTTGAACAGCATACGGTTGACAATGATAAAAATAAAAACACGATACCGGAGTTCTGGACAAGAAGCTGGCAGGATGGTACTGTTAAAACCTTGCTCGGTAATATGTCAGGCAGTAAGGATTTACTTGGAATATGCTACAATAATCAGTCGAAGTATTCAGGTAAGCTATTTGATTATGCAATCGGCTGTACCTGTGCACCTGATGTTGAAGTGCCTGAGGGTTACAGAATGAACACAATTCCTGCAAGAACATGGGCTGTTTTTGACTGTGTAGGTCCTATGCCGCAGGCTATACAAGAGGCTTGGCACACGATTGTAAGTGAGTTTGTTCCTTCATGTGAATATGAGCTGACCTATGAGTTTGATATTGAAGCTTACAGTGCAGGCAATATGACAGGCGAAGATTATAAAAGTGAAATATGGGTGCCAATCAGGGAGAAGGTATAACAGGAAAGCCATACGGATTTTGTCCGTATGGCTTTTTTCTATAATATGTAATTTTTTATTATATCCTTTAAATAATCTGAATTTACAACATAATCACCGTGCCCCTTGCCCTTGATGATTTTCAGGGTTGCGTTTGGTATGCTGTCAGCAATAAGGCGTGTTTCCTTTTCGCATATCATATCAAATTCGCCTGCAAGCACAAGAACAGGGCAGTTGATTCTGTTCAGCTCACTGATGGTAATGCTCGGCTCGGTCAGCATCATTTTTGTACGCTTGTCACGGGTGAAAAAACAGGCTATTGCTGAACCGAAACGGATTAACGGCTTTAAGCCCTTTGTTGTGATGTTTGCACCTGATATAATCATTTTTTCAAAAGCATCAGGTCTTTTGATACAGCACAGCAATCCAATAATTCCTCCGTCGCTGAAGCCGTAAAAGCAGGGCTTATCAAGCTTTAATTCATCAATAAACCGCAGCACATCATCAGCCATATCGCTGTAATGAAATTCATCCGTGCTGTCGCTTTTGCCGTGACCTCTGCTGTCAAGGGCATAAACGGTAAAGGTGTTTTTTAATGTGCTTATCAGTTTATTGAAAATCGTGTGATCCTCCTTGTTGCCGTGCAGGAGGATAAGGGGCTTGCCGTTTCCGCACTTTTCATAATAAATTACGGGCGTTGATTTTGTATGCATATTATCCCTCGTTTATAACCTCGCTGTAAAATCTGCGTGTGTCCTCATTCCAGCTTTGAACAACATCCTCACTGAGCTGACTTGGAGGCAGATTGAATGTATTTGTCAGCTCCTGCTCAAAAGCATATGTAACCTTAACTGCGCCGTTATAGTTAAGATGATTGCCTCCGTCCTTTGTGTCCGTTTCCCAGTTGAAGCCGTCGATTTTATTCATATCGGTATTATAGTCAATAAAAATCAAATCGTTTTTTTCTGCAAGCTCCTGAACAGCATTGTGCTTGCTGTAATTCCAGCTTGTGCCTGCAGGGATGGAAACCAGTGCAAGCCGGCAATTATGCTTCCGGCAAAGGGCAACGATTTTATCGAAATATTTTTGTGTGTTTCTGTCGATTTCCTCTGCCTTGGCATTCTTCTTGCCAAGGTATGTTTTGCCGTGCTCAAAGCGTTGCGCCATTTTGTCGGCAATGAAGCCCTTTGCAATAAATTTGTATTTGCCTCTCAGATTAACAAAATCATTTTTGTTAAGGTCCTTCCATCTGTAATTGTATTTCATCAAAGGGAACTTGTAGTTGATGCCTGCGATTATAGCCTCATCCACATTGGTAAAATTTTCGTGGAATTTTTTAATGCCGTAGGCAATGCCCTGCTTGATGGTTCGTTTTTTATCGTCCTCAGCCAGTCTGCCGTTTTCATCAAACTTATTGATTGTTGAAAACATACAGTCCGTTTCAAAAACAACAAGCTTAGGGGACTGATATTTGAACATCTCAACCAGCTTATGATAAATTTCAGCAGTTGTAATGCTGGGCATACCCATAACGCAGGTTGTTATTTTTTTGTCCTCCCAAATCTGAATTGGGTTGATTGCTCTGTAAATATCGGAATTACCCACCATCATAACATCAATGGAGTTTTCTGCCTCTGCCTTGTATGCACCTGTAATGCATGAGGACATTCCTGTTGAATCTGTTTTGCCCTTGGGTGAAAAAACATTTGAACAGTAGGCGAAAATAAGGCAAAAAACAAGAATAAATGATAATGAGCGTATTAAACCTGTAATGTTTTTCTTCGTATTTTTCATAGCTTTTATTTATAAAATTTACGTTGATTTTTCTCCAGTATTTTTCTTGTTTTTTCTTTAGGGAAGTTGAAGTTGTTTTCACAGAAAATTTCTGTATCTTTATTCCATATCTCTCTTTGTTCATCGGTAAGCTCTGTTGGTTTTAAGCCGTATTCGTTTTTCAGCAGTTTTTCATAAGCGGCTGTTACCTTGCTTGCACCTGTATTATTCAGATGCAGACCCTCGTCTTTTGTATCCTTAGTCCAGTCAAAGGTCGGTATTAAATCCGTTCTGGTGTTAAAGTCAATATAGCTTAAATTGTTTTCCTTAGCAAGCTCACTGACTGTATTATGCTTGCGCATATTCCAGCTATAGCCTGACGGCATAGTGACCAGTACAAGCTTAATATCTTTTTCATTGCACAGGTCAATTATTTTATAAAAATATTTAGAATGCAGACTGTCAATCGGCTCTTTTGCTTTGTCCTTTTTATCCATATACGTGTCGCCGTATACAAATGGCTTTACATGCTTACTTGTCAGAAAGCCTCTTGATGTGAAGGAACGCTTGGTAGTAACGTTTGTAAGCTCTTTAAGCGTAAGCTGCTTCCAGCGATAATTGAATTTGATTGTGGGGTATTTGCTGTCGAGCGCAGCAAGTATCTCCTGTTCAGTATCGTCAAGCTTATTCTTTATTTCGCTTATGCCGAAACCGATTTCTTTATCCTCTTCATCCTCATATATGAGCTTGCCCTGTTCATCAAATGTGTTGCCTGTGTCAAACAAGCAGTCTGTTTCAAGAACAAGCAGCTTAGGTGACTGATTATCTAAAAAATTTTTTGCTCTGTGGTATGCCTCAGGCTCTGAAATAAAGGAGTGACCTATCAGGCAGGAAGTAATCCCGCAGTCCATCCATATTTTCATCGGATTGATTCCGCGGTAAGCATTTGAATTGCCTAAAATTACAACATCAACTGTGTCTTTTTCAAGCACGTCGCAGGAGCGTATCATATTAATCGGTTTATTGGTTGCATCATCCTTAACCTTCGGCAGAAGCACGTTGGACGCAGTGACAAACAAAAATATAAATATCATTGTAAAGATTAAAGCGTTTCTGAGTCCGCATAGGTTTTTCTTTTTGTTTTTCATAAATATATCTTTGTCCTCTTTTAAAATTGTGCGTAGATTGCAGCCGCGTCACCGCCTGCGTTATTGCCGTACATACCGACAATTAAAATGGAGAATATCAGCAGCAGGTAAAGCACCCATCTTAATACAAGGGGTTTCTGTGCCAGCTCCTCTCTGATATTATGACCCTTTTCTTTGAGAAGTCCTATAATAAATACAACGGCAATACCAACCAGAATTACGGGGTAATCCCTGAAAGAAATGTGTGGGATTGCCTCTCTGTGCAGTAAATCGGTAAAGCTTACGGATTTAAACATCTGTAAAAACAGATTTGTGCTTTCGGAAATTGAGGCACTTCTGAAGATAAGCATACCGAAATTTACGATAATAAATGTTCTCACCATCTGGAACAGGTGATAAGCCTTGGCTTCTTTGTTGATTTTCAGCTTTGTGCACAGCCTGTCTGTTAACGGCTTTGTAAATTCACCCAGCATCATCAGCAGGTAGTAGTAAAGACCGTAGAAAATATATTTTCCGCTTGAGCCGTGCCATATACCATTGCAGAACCATACAAAGAATAATGCGTAAGCAGCAGGTATCATCTGCACAAAATACTCATTTTTTATATGCTTTTTTGCAAAGGTATTTACCTTTTTAAAGCTGCCTGAAAGGCTGACAGGATAGAACACATATTCCTTCAGCCACAGACCGAGTGTGATATGCCATCTTCTCCAGAATTCATTGATAGAGC
This sequence comes from Ruminococcaceae bacterium UBA7101, assembly GCA_002493325.1. Taxonomy (GTDB): domain Bacteria; phylum Bacillota; class Clostridia; order Oscillospirales; family Acutalibacteraceae; genus Eubacterium_R. The sequence goes on along the minus strand of DKYL01000038.1, from coordinate 12,808 downwards.
GTGCAAAGAACGGCTGCCTGAAGTTTTCGGCAAGCTTGATGTCAAACATTTCGCTGACACCTGCAACAATATCAATACAGCCTGAGAAATCGCAGTAAAGCTGGATTGTGTAGGCGATAATTGCAATGATAATGGCAGTACCGCTGAATTCATCGGGCTTTTCAAAAACACCAGATGCAATCAGACCGATTCTGTCGGCAATGACAAGCTTTTTGAATAAGCCGAAAAGCATCAGCAAAGCACCGTTTTTAACTACATCATAATCAATATAGTGCGGTTCTCTGAACTGCTTGTCCAGTGCACCGTAGCGGTCAAAGGGTCCTTCCATAATATGCGGGAAATAGCTTACAAACAAAAGCACTCTGCAGGGATTTTTTTCTGCCTTGACAGTGCCTCTGTAAACATCAACAATGTAGCTGATTGCCATAAGGGTGTAATAGGATATTCCAAGCGGCAGAATAAAGCTGAAGGTTGGTATAACATCCTCGTGGGTGAATAGGCTGATGATTGAATTTGCCATTCCGCCGAAGAAGTTGCCGTATTTAAGTACTGCAAGTATGGCAATGTTAAGCACAACAACTGCTGTAAGCACTGCCTTTTGCTTTTTCTTTATGGAAGCCTTAAGCTGTTTTCGTTCTGCTTTTTCAAGCTCGGCTTTTTTTGCTTTGAACGCATCATTGAGTCCCTGAATTTTTAATGCACCCAGATAAATCAGAAGAGTGGATGCAATCATAAATAATGTTAAAACTGTGCTGGAGATAGCGTAGAAAAATAAAGATGCAACGAGTAATACTATCCATTGCATCTTTTTGGGAACAAGATAGTAAACTACTCCGGCAATTGCCACAAAAATGACAAAAACTAATGAAGTGATTGACATAGCTTACTCTTCGTCCTCTAATTTTTTAATTAATTCATAAATAGCCTCAGCACTGTTGAAATTTTCAGGTACCAAATCCGTTACCGCAATTTCAACATCAAATTCGTCGCTTATTTCATTGACAAGTCTGATGATAGCTAATGAGTCAAGTATGCCCTTATCCACTAAGCCCGTTTCACATTCAAAGTCAACACCGGGCTTGATTTCCTCTAAAATTTCTAATAATTCTTCCATTTTCTTTACCTCTTTTATATATTTTATAATTCTTTATATAAGCTCTGAAGAGCTTTTCTGTCAATTTTACCGTTGGCATTTTTAGGCATTTCCTTTATCCTTAACACCTTGTCAGGTGTCATATAAGGAGGCACCTTGTTTTTTACCGCCTCAAGCACAATGCTGCTGTCCTTGATTGCACCCTCATAAACGAGTGCAAGGCAATCAGCCTCTTTGTCATAAACACAGGCACAGGCTTTGACCTTCGGCACGCTGTTGGCACCTGCCTCAATCTCACCAAGCTCAATGCGGTAGCCCATTCGTTTAATCTGAAAATCCTTGCGTGTGATATAAATTAATTCGCCCTTTTCATTATACTTAACAATGTCACCCGTTTTATATACTCGTTCAGGGTAATAGCTGTTAAGCGGATTCTGAACAAATGCATCCGCAGTTTTTTCAGGATTTTTATAATAGCCGTCAGCCATAAAGCTTGAGCGTACAAAAAGCTCACCCTCTTCATCGGGCTTTGCTTTTTCACCATCAGAATTTACAATAAACACATCACAGTTTGTGCAGGCTTTTCCTATCGGCAGACTTTCATCATCGGCAAACGCTCTGTCCACAACATAGAAGGTGCAGATGTCTGTCGTTTCTGTCGGACCGAAAAGGTTGGCATAGGTAATACTGCTGTCAAGATTTTTTATCCAGTAATTGAGCTGCTTGGTAGGCATAACCTCACCTGCAAACAAAACCGTTTTTAAATACTTCGGCTTTTCAACATCAAATGCTTTCCAGTTTGAAAGGATGGAGATAGCCGTTGGTACCCAGTAGATTGTATTGATTTCATAATCGTTAAGATATTTAATCAGATTCAACGGGAATGAAAAGTTTGCCTTAGGTATGATATTATAGGTACAGCCGCATTTAATTGTGGAATAAAAGTCTGTAACCGACATACTGAAATAAAGCGGTGTCTGTGAGCCGAAGGAGGTGGTTTCGTCAAAGCCGAACTCCTCCGTTACCCAGTTGATGTAGCTGATTAAAGCTCTGTGGCTGATAACCGTTCCCTTCGGCATACCTGTTGAGCCGCTGGTGAACAGGATGTATGCTGTGTCCATATCAATCATCTGACTGCGTATTTCTGCAAGCTTGTCCTCATTTTTATCTGTTTCAATCAATTTCTCATAAACACAGAAGGCTCTGTTTATTGAATCAGCAAGCTCAGCAGTTGCATTGTCTGTAATGATAACAGGGTCGTCAAGTGTGTTTAAGATGTTCTCTATTCTGTCTGCCGGGGAATGAACATCCACCACCACATAAAAATCACCTGCATACATTGCACCGAGCATAGCTTCAATACAGTTTACACTTTTATCAATCAGTATTGCAACAGGTCTTTTTGTTCCTTTCTCAGCAAGGGATGTTCCTATTGCTTTTGCGTTTTTCATAACCTCGCTGAAGGTGGCTTTTCGGCTGCTGTCCGTAAAGCCGATTTTGTCCGGATATTCAATTGTCGTTTTTTCAAAAAATTCAAGTACATTTCTCATAGCTGTATTTTACCTTATTGCTATACTAATTTCAACTGATTTGACTATTATTTGTCAAAAATTTATCAGTTTTTAATAATTCACCCAAAAACAGCACTTAGCCACACTTTGTTGAACACTGTTCAACATAATCACCCAAATAATAACATAAAATAATACTGAAGTCAATAAATTGTAAAATAAGGGGTAGATTGCTATGTTTAAGGTGAAGGCGCCTGACGGAAGTAATAATTTATGCGGGCAGAAGCTTGCACAAATCAGAAAGGCTCAAAAGCTTTCTCAGCGACAGCTTGCATCGAAAATGCAGCTTCTTGGTTATGATGTGGATAATTTTTTTATCCGAAGGGTTGAAAACGGAGAGCGTTTTGTTACTGATATTGATTTGAAAATCTTTTGTGAAGCACTGGGTGTCAGACTAAGCGATATTCTGGATTTTTAAGTAATAAGTATCCTATTCGTATTGTTTTGCCGACTGTTTTAAAACAGTCGGATTTTTTATTTTTAATTTTGACAAACCCCTCCATATTATAAGTGTCAAAAAAACACGAAAGTGTTGCAAAAAAATTTTAAAAATAACCAACTTTTTTTATTATAGCGGATAATGTGTAGTTTTTGTGTTGGTAAAATATTATTTTTTGTGATATATCTATCGGTTTATGTGATATATTTACTTGATTTTATTGTGATTATTGTTTAAAATGTTTATGGATAAATTCTAATGATTTTATTATTAAGGGTATTTTAAAATGTTCAGAGAAATGAGAAGGAAAAAACAGCAGCTTTCCGCTGATGAATGTAAAGAAATCCTTGAATCGGGAAAAACGGCGGTTCTTGCAGTTCACGGTGATTACGGTTATCCGTATACAATACCTATTAATTATGTGTACGACAGCGGCACTATATATTTTCATTGTGCCAAAACAGGTCATAAGCTGGATGCAATTGAAAAGGATAATAAGGTGTCCGTCTGCGTAATTAAGCAGGATGATGTTGTGCAGGAAAAATTTACAACCTATTATAAATCGGTTGTCTGCTTCGGCAGGGCTGAAAGAATAAAAGAGGATAGTGAAATCAAAAGAGCGGCAACCGTACTATCCGAAAAATATTGTCCTGATTGTCTTGACAGTATTGCTGATGAGGTGGAAAAGGCTTTTCCTGCTCTGGCTGCAGTAAAAATTACATTAGAGCATATAACAGGCAAGCAGTGCATTGAGCTTGTTAAATAATATTTATAACACTATTATATTTGATTGGAGAATTTTATGGCTGTTCATATTCTGAAAAATAATGTTTTTGTGCTTGAAACTAAAAATACACACTATGCTTTCGGTATTGATGCACGTGGTTATAACCGTCATATTCACTGGGGTAAAAAGTGCAGGTGTGAGGATTATGAAATGGTTGTTACGGGTGATGAAAACTCAAACCATTCCTTCCTTGACTGGTATAAGCAGGAATTGACTGTATTCGGTTCAACAGTTTATCGTGACTGTTCGGTAAAAATGAATTTCAGCGATGGCTGCCGTGAGCTTGACCTTGCGTTTACAGGCTATAAAAATTCGGGAAACAGTTTGATTCTGATGTTCAGGGATAAATATTATCCTGTTGAGATTCATCTTAACTATTGCATTTATGATGATTTTGATATTATCAAAAGATTTATTACCGTTAAAAATAACGGCAAGGATGATGTGAGCTGTGAAAGACTTTTCAGTGCTGAATTTTCGCTTCCGTCCGTTAAGCCTTATGTGTTCAGAAATACCAACGGAGCCTGGGGCGGCGAATTTACAGAATGTACCACTGAGCTCACAGGCGGTTATGCTGTGTGGGAAAGCAGAAAGGGTGCTTCCAATCACACGGCTTCGCCGTATTTTATTGCATCACAGAATGCCGATGAAAACAGCGGTGCAGTCTACTTTGCATCACTTGCGTATACAGGCAATTTTAAAGTCAGTGCAAGCCGTGACCAATTCGGTATCACACGTGTTCATATGGGTATGAATGATTTTGACTTTTCACACACAATAAAGGCAGGGGAGAGCTTTGATACGCCTGTTGTGTATTGCGGTATGACCAACGGCTTTGGCGATATGAGCCGTCAGATGAACCGATTTGCAGTTGAAAATATTCTGCCAAAGCAGTTTAATAAAGAAATACTCCCTGTGCTTTATAATTCATGGGAGGCTACCTATTTTGATGTTACAGTTGACGGACAGACCCGCCTTGCTGAAATTGCAGCCTCACTTGGTGTTGAGCTTTTTGTTATGGATGACGGCTGGTTCGGTCAGCGTAAAAATGACAGGGCAGGTCTGGGTGACTGGTATGTGAATAAGCAGAAATTCCCTAACGGTCTTGGTGAACTGATTGATAATGTAAACAAGCTTGGTATGGATTTCGGCTTGTGGGTTGAGCCTGAAATGGTTAATCCCGACAGTGATTTATATAGAAATCATCCTGAATGGGCGTATCATTTTGAAACAAGGCAGGCAAGTGAACTGCGTCATCAGCTTGTGCTCAATATGACAATGCCTGAGGTTCAGGAATATGTGTTCAAAATGATTGACGACTTGCTCAGTGAATTCAACATCAAGTATATCAAGTGGGATATGAACAGACCCTTTTCAGAGGTTGGAGCAGAAAATCTTGACAATCCTAAAATGTATTCCTATCTGCATACCAAGGCAGTTTATGATATTGCCGACAGACTTAAGGAAAAGCACCCCGATGTGCAGATTGAAGCCTGTGCATCAGGCGGCGGCAGGGCAGAGCTTGGTGCAATGAGCCATTTTGATATGATATGGACCAGTGATAATACGGATGCTATTGACAGAATGACCATTCAGAAAGGTTATTCACTTTTAAGACCCATTAAAGCAATGCGCTGCTGGGTGACAGATATTGACGGATATAACAAGCCCTGCTCACTTGATTTCAGATTTAATATTGCTATGCAGGGTTCTTTGAGCCTTGGCGGTAATCTGACGAAGTACAGCGACAAGGATTTGGAAATCTGCAAAAAAAATATTGCTGTTTATAAAACCATACGTGATATTGTTCAGTTCGGTGATCTTTACAGGCTGCTTAATATTGAAGAGGATGAGGTGCTGCTCAATCAGTATGTTAATGCGGATAAATCCCGAAGTGTTGCTTTCCTTGCAGCCAATGGTACAAAATTTTATAAGAAAACAATGAATCTTGTGTTTGCAGGTCTTGATGAGGATGAGATGTATTCCTTGTCAATACGTGACAAAAGCTATATTAAATCAGGTGCATATTTTATGAATGTGGGTGTTCCGCTTCAGATTCGCGGAGTTGATTTTAATGAAATAATAACTATTAATAAGCTTAACAAAGATATTGTTAATTATATTGACTAAGATTTATTTGCATTGCATCAGGTGAAAAAGATGAATGATATTTCTGTAATTATTGATGAATATGAAAGGCTGACAGGCATTCGTTTGTGGCAGCCGCAGGTGTTTGAGCTTGCAGTTGAAATAAGCCAGAGTGAGGAGGAAAGGGCGGATTGTCTTATAATCCGAACACTTTATGCTCTGCCTGTTAATACGCACGGGAATATGGGCTTTATAGCTTTTATTGAAACCGTAAAATGTTTGCTTGATTATGATAATGAAATATCATTGGCAGAGCCAGTGGACTATGAAATTGTTGCAAGGCTGTAAAATAGATGAGGTAAAATATGGCGATTTATAATATTGCAGGATTAAAAGTAAATATGATTGACCCAAAGGGCAGAACAAAAAAACAGGCTAAGCCTTATCTGGCAGAGTGTCAGGACGAAAAGCAGCCTGTTGACATTACCTTAAATGTGACTGATGAGCGTGTCAGGGCTGCTGTGGCAGAGCATCCCGAGTTGCAGCAGGGCGATTGGGAATATATGCTGACAGGCTCTGATTTTTATACTGAGCTGATAAAGTATGACGGTATTCTCCTTCACTCCTCCTGCATTGTTGTGGATGACCGTGCGTATGCGTTTTCAGCTGACAGCGGCGTGGGCAAGTCAACGCATACACAGCTATGGCTCAAGCATTTTGGCGACAGGTGTTATATGCTCAATGATGATAAGCCTGCCATAAGACTGATTGACGGCGAGGTTTATGCCTGCGGCACGCCCTTCAGCGGAAAGTATGATTACTCAACGCCGAAAAATGTAAAGCTTGCAGGTATCTGTTTTTTACAGCGCAGTGAGGATAACTGGATAAAAAAGGCGGATACAAGCAAGGCTGTTTTTAATATCTTTTCTCAGACACTCAGAAAGCTTAACCATTCAGATATGAACAGGCTGTTTGATGTGCTTGAACAGATTTTTGCAAAGGTGCCGCTCTATGAGCTGGGCTGCAATATCAGCGATGAAGCCGTCCTGACCTCATATAACGCAATGAAAAGTAAAGAATGAAAATAAAACACCGCCGACAGTTCTCTGTCGGCGGTTTGCTTTTGCTTTATAATGCTTTGGTTTCAACCTCTTCAAGGATTCTTGCAAGGAAGTCGTCAAGGGTTGTTGCACCCTCGTCGCCCTGCTTTCTTGAACGGACTGAAATTGTGTTGTTTTCAATATCCTTATCACCTGCAAGGAGCATATAAGGAACCTTTTCAAGCTGAGCTGAACGGATTTTAAATCCGATTTTTTCGGATCTGTCATCAATCTCACAGCGGATGCCCTTTGCCTCAAGTGCTTTCTTGACATCATACAGATAATCAAGGTGTCTGTCAGCGATAGGCAGCAGCTTAACCTGAACAGGAGCAAGCCATACAGGATATGCACCTGCAAAATGCTCGGTAAGAATACCGATAAATCTTTCAATACTTCCGAATACAACACGGTGAATCATAATCGGTCTGTGCTTTTCACCATCTGAGCCGACATATTCAAGCTCAAATCTTTCGGGTAACTGGAAGTCAAGCTGAATTGTGCCGCACTGCCATGTTCTTCCAAGGCAGTCAGTGAGGTGAAAATCAAGCTTAGGACCATAGAAAGCACCGTCACCCTCATTCACCTCATAATCATAGCCAAGCTCAGTGATAGCATCACGAAGTGCATCTGTGGCAATATCCCAGTCCTCTTTTGCACCCATTGAGTCCTCGGGCTGTGTGGAAAGCTCGATATGATATTCAAAGCCGAATGTACTGTAAACCTTATCAATCAGGCTGACTACGCCTTTGATTTCATCCTTAATCTGCTCTCTTGTCATAAAGATATGAGCATCATCCTGCGTGAAGCAGCGAACTCTCATAAGTCCGTGCAAAGCACCTGAAAGCTCATGTCTGTGAACTAAACCAAGTTCACCCATACGAAGGGGCAAATCCTTATATGAATGCATTTTTGTTTTGTATACAAGAATACCGCCGGGGCAGTTCATAGGCTTAACAGCAAAATCTGTATCATCAATAACTGTTGTGTACATATTTTCCTTATAATGATCCCAGTGACCGCTTCTTTCCCATAATGCACGGTTAAGCATCATCGGTGACTGAATTTCATCGTAGCCTGCTTCACGGTGAATTTCTCTCCAGTAGTCAACAAGTGTATTTTTAAGAATCATACCCTTTGGTAAGAAGAACGGGAAGCCCGGACCCTCTTCCATAATGGTAAACAGCTCAAGCTCCTTGCCTATTTTTCTGTGGTCACGTTTTTTTGCCTCCTCAAGCATGGTTAAATACTCCTCAAGCATGGACGCTTTCGGGAATGCAGTACCGTAAACGCGGCAGAGCATTTTATTCTTAGCGTCACCTCTCCAGTAAGCACCTGTGCAGTTTGTGAGCTTGAATGCCTTGACAACTTTCATATCCATAAGGTGCGGACCTGCACAAAGCTCTGTGAATTCACCCTGCTTGTAAAAGCTGATGGGCTCGCCCTTTTCAGCGTGCTCGTTGATGAGTTCAACCTTATAAGGCTCGTTCTTTTCCTCCATAAGCTTGATTGCCTCAGCAGGCTCAAGCTCGAATTTGTCGATTTGAAGACCCTCTTTGACGATAGCCTTCATTTCCTTTTCAATCTTTTCCAGATCCTCAGGTGAAAACGGAGTTTCAATATCAAAATCATAGTAAAAACCGCTTTCAATAGCGGGACCGATTGTCAGCTTAACATCGGGATAAAGTCTTTTAACCGCCTGTGCCATAATATGTGATGCGGTATGGTTAAAGGTCTTTTTTCCGTCAATGTCGTCAAAGGTCAAAACCTCAAATGCACAGTCACTGTCAACAACGGTTCTTAAGTCCTTAACCTCACCGTTGATTTTACAGGAACAAGCGTTTCTGTAAAGCCCCATAGAAATCTCTTTTGTGATGTCGGCTGCGGAAACTGCATTTTCAAATTCCTTGACCGAGCCGTCTTTTAATGTAATCTTAATCATACATTAACCCTCCTAAAAAATAAAAAAATCACCCTGAATAAATCAGGGTGAATAAAATCCACGGTTCCACCTGAATTGCATAAAATAAATTTTATGCCTCTCATTTGCTCTTTAACGGCAGCAAGCCGGCTGGTATTGGCAGCACTCAAAGGTGGTAGCTCAAAAACATTGCTTATGTGCTTGCACCAACCGCACACTCTCTGAAAGCTCCTTAATCAAGCCGTGTCCTTATCATCGTTTTAACTATTATAACGCGATAAAACCCAATTGTCAACAATGTAAATTTTAACTTATGCTGTCATTGACTTTTTATAATGCAAGTGTTACAATATATTGTATATATGTATTGTTTTGGTGTATAATATTGTCAAAATATTGTTTGAGCGGAGGATAAAATGTTAAAGAATAGAAAGCAAAACACCATATCTAACTGTCTAAAAGCGTTTATTCTGGCTTTGCTGTCAAGCCTTGCAGTTGTTGTATCCAACGGAACAAATGTTGCCTCGGATTCTGTTAAAGAAACACTGAAAGACAGTAAAATACTGATTGGATTCTGGCAGGTAAAGGCTTCTTTTTCTTATCCTGATTATTCCGTTTATATGCTTGTTTTGATTGCATTTTTTGGATTTGTGTATTTGATTCCCAAGGTAAGTAAAAGAAATATCAGATGGGGTATACCTTTTTCTTTAATAGGCGCATTGTTTATTCTTTTGTGTGACAGCTATTTTGAGCTTAATTCATGGGATAAGGTGTTCGGCAGTACGACAGCAATTATCACATCAGGCATTAAGGGTATTGGTATTGCTACACTCATTTTCTTTGTGTACGATATTGCCAACAGAGTTAATCTTGAAAAGCTTGATGTTATCAATAACGGTTTTGATAAAAAATCATTTATGAAGCTTACACTCATTATGATAGCCTGCTGGGTGCCTTATATGATTATTATGGCACCGGGTGCAATGGGTACGGATACAAGAGATCAGTTTGCACAGATTTTGGGCAATGGTGAAATGAGCTGGAGCCCCGGCACAGTGCCGAGAAAGCCTACCGACATTCTGCTCACCAATCATCACCCTGTGGCACATACGCTGCTTTTGGGTATTTTCCTTAAATTCGGTGAGCTGATTGGCTCTTATTTTGCAGGTATTGAGCTTTACTGTGTATTGCAGAGCTGTGTTTTTGCTTTGGCATTGACCTATTCGATAATGAAGCTTCAGGAATATGGTATGTCCAAAAGGCTTGCAAAGCTTGTTTATCTGTTCTTTACACTTTGTCCGCTGTTCCCGCTTTGGGGTATGACCACCTTTAAGGATACTCCATTTAGTATTATGCTTTTGGTGGTAACCATACTGCTTTATGATGCATTTAAAATGCCTGAAAAATTCTCAAAATCAAAATACTGGGTGCTTGCAGCGGCTCTGTTTGTTCTTATGCTTGTTCGCAATAACAGTTTTTATATGATTCTTATTTTACTTCCTTTTGCTGTTATTCATTTCAGAAAGGACAAAAAGTTTGCCCTTAAGGTTATATCTGTAATGCTGATTCCGCTTTTGCTGTTCAAGGTTGGCTTTACAGGCGTTGCCTTTAAGGTTGCAGGCGTTAATGACGGCAGTCCGAGAGAGATGCTTTCCGTTCCGTTTCAGCAGACGGCAAGATATATTGTTGAGTTTGAAAATGAGATTACACCTGAGGAAGAGAAAAATATCCGAACAATTCTCGGCGGCGGCGAGTTAACCTTGAGCGAAATTGCTGAAGAATATATGCCTGACAGAAGTGATCCGGTTAAAGGTGAATATAATAAGTATGCAACTACCGATGATTTGGTGAACTATTTTAAGACATGGTTTGCACAGCTTGCCAAGCATCCTGCCTGTTATATTGAAGCCTTTTTAAATCTGAATTTCAGTTGGTTCAGCTTTGAATCAAATCACGATGCCATTTATTATAACGGCAATACGGATAAAACCATTCCCGACTATCTTGAGGGGCTTGATAATCCAAGCGTGTTTGACGGAGCAAGGGCGGCAGTTTCTCAAATGATTAATGCACTTGACAGAATACCTGTAATTTCCTGCTTGTTTGAATTTTCTTTCTACACATGGTGTTATGTGGTAATCTTCCTTGCAATGCTTATGAGAAAAAGGTATACAGAGCTTCTGGTCTGCCTGCCGATTTTTGCGAATTATGCAATATGCTTTGTTGGTCCTGTTGCATATATGAGGTATGTAATACCTATGATTGTATGCATACCGTTTGTAATATTTATTACTTTCTCACGAAGTAAAAATAAGAAAAGCGACGAAAAAAATGAAAATATTGAACTGGAGGGTAATGAAATATGGATAAAATAGCAGTTCTGATTCCTTGCTATAATGAGGCTGTTACTATCAAAAAGGTAATTAACGATTTTCAGAAGGTTCTGCCTGAGGCAACAATCTATGTTTATGACAATAATTCAAGTGATAATACTGCTGAAATTGCCAAGGCTGAGGGGGCAGTAGTCCGCCACGAGTATCAGCAGGGCAAGGGTAATGTTATCAGAAGAATGTTTCGGGATATTGATGCCCAGTGCTATATTATGACTGACGGCGACGACACATATCCTGCAGAATTTGCAAGAGAAATGTGTGATAAGGTGCTTGAAAGAAATGTTGATATGGTTGTAGGCGACAGACTTTCATCCACTTATTTTGAAGAAAATAAGCGTCCCTTTCACAATTTCGGCAATTCAATTGTAAGAGCAAGCATTAATACCATTTTCAAGAGTGATATTAAGGATATTATGACAGGCTACAGGGCTTTCAGCTACAATTTTGTTAAAACCTTCCCTGTATTATCCAAGGGCTTTGAAATTGAAACAGAAATGACCATTCACACCGTTGATAAAAATATGTTCTGTGAAAATGTTGTTATTGAGTACCGTGACAGACCTGAGGGCAGTGAGTCAAAGCTCAACACCTATTCAGACGGTTTCAAGGTGCTGTTAACAATTGCAAGGCTGTTCAAGAATTATAAGCCTTTCCCATTTTTCCTAATTATTGCACTCGTTTTGTTTGTGCTTTCAGTGGGCTTTTTTATTCCTGTTCTGATTACCTTCTTCAAAACAGGTATGGTTGACAAAATCCCGACTGTTATTGTCTGCGGCATTACAATGCTTGCAGCAATCATCAGCTTTTTCTCAGGTCTTGTTCTGGATACAATCAAGCAGAAGAACAGACAGGATTTTGAAATGGAGCTTCAAAGGTCAAACGACAGGTATAAGGATTTGTTAAACAAATGATTAAAAAGCTATTTGAAAAATACAAGGAATTAATCAGCTACGTTTTCTTCGGTGTGCTGGCAACGGTTGTCAATCTTGTATCCTTTAAGGTATTTGATGCCATTCTCGGTGAGCATTTATATCTTATAACAAATGCTGTCAGTTGGCTGATTACTGTAATATTTGCATACTTTACCAACAAGCTTTGGGTGTTTGAATCCAAAAGCTGGAAAGCAGATGTTGTAATCAAGGAATTAATCAGCTTTTTCGGTGCAAGAATTTTCAGCCTTGCGGTTGAGGAGGCAGGTTTGTGGCTGATGATTGATATTATGCATATGGGCAGAATAAGCTGGGACATTTTCAGCTTCAACCTCAGCGGCAATATGATTGCAAAAATAATCATGCAGGTTGTTGTGGTTATTCTTAACTATGTTTTCAGCAAGCTTGTGATATTCAAACACAAAAACGACAGCAGCGAACAAAACGGCTCAGATAAGCAGAAAAATTAAAATGAATTTTCATATTTCTT
>DKYL01000096.1:699-3803 GCA_002493325.1 Ruminococcaceae bacterium UBA7101 | reverse complement strand
TACCTGTGCAAGAGAATATGCAGTCGCTAACGGGCTGAAACTCACCGAATTTTTGCCTGAATATGAAAAATACGGTCGTGTCGCTCCGCTTCGGCGTAACCTGCAAATTATTGATTATTCCGATGAGGTGCTGGCATTTTGGGACGGCAAATCAAGAGGAACGAAGTATGTTATCGAACAATGTCATAGAAAAAATAAGAAAGTGACGGTTATGATTGCCGTCACGGAAAAGGGTGATTAAATGAAAGATTATATGAGCGGGAGCGAGTTGCGGCAATACCTGCACATCTCCACACGCAAAATGAAATATCTGATGGATCATAATTATATCCCGCATGAGAACACGGGACACGCAACACATAAGTATAGAGTGCTCAAAGAAGATGCGGAGATATTCAAATACCGTATGGATAACGAAGTAGGCTTCCTTGCAGAACTAAACGGTATGTTCTCAAACCGTACCGAATGGCATCCACGACCGTTGATTGAGGTGACAGAGGAAAACTGCAATGCCTTCCGTCAGTGGCTTGAAAAGGAATGGGCAGAGCTACCCGATGCTCTGCCCACGCAGACGGCGGCGGAACTGGTGGGACATAATCCGCAAAGCATACACAAGCTTATAAAAGAAAATGTACTGCACGGCATAAAAATCGGTGCAGTACAGTACATACCCAAAACAGAATTTATCTCCTATATGGCTTCACCGCAAAAGCTATCCAACCCACGCACAGATAAATATAAGGAACTTATCCGAGCGTTTAAAAAGCGGCAGTACAGGGAGCGTGAAAATGAACAACGCCGATGTAAAAGAAAAATGGAAGGAAGTGAAAACGGGGAGAGAGAATGAGAAAAACAAAGAAAATTACTGAGGCATATATTTCTATCTGCTTTTTATCAAACGGTTCCAAAATTCAAGTAATTCTGATTTGTTTTGTGATACATATTTTATTGCAATTTTTTCTTTTTTACGATTATATAATGAACCAGTAGTTTCTAAAGAGTCTAAAGAAATAAGCATTTCTTTTCCACTATATGATGCATGTATATGAGGGAAAAAAAGATGGTTATTTTCATCCGTATGAAAATAGAATATAATACCATCTTTTTCATCGTATCGATATGCGTTATTTAGTGCTGTAACTTCAGAATAAACAATCAAAGATGCATCAAATGGAATTGTTTCGCCTTTCTCAATTGATGTTATGCCTTGATTGCTAATTAAGTACAATCTCCCATTTAATTCGTTAAACTTGTGATTGCAATTTTCAAGTATCTCAAAAAATGAAATCCAAAATTTATTATTATATGATGGATTATATTCAATTATACCAAGAGTTTCTTTATATACATTATTCATGTAAATTATTTTAATGTTTCTAGAAAATAAATTATTCATTTTAATACTCCAATAAAAAATAATCAAGGGAAATCCAATAACAGATTTCCCTTGATGCATTGGCGGAGATGAAGAGATTTGAACTCTTGCGCCGGCAAAACCGACCTACCGGATTTCGAATCCGGACCCTTCAGCCACTTGGGTACATCTCCATATATGTTAACTCATTTTCACGAGGTTAACGCAATATTCAATTTTTATTAGAATTTCTGTTAGAACTCAAAGCGTTTTAAAAGCGAGGTGATGCCCGAAAACCGCAGTGTTAAAGGCTTTTCGGGATTTTCCGTTCTCAAATACTTAAAAGTTTTCGAGTCTGTGCCGTTATGACCTCTTCGGTACCACTCCGTGTGCTGTATATTCTATACTTTTTTCATCCTTTTGTCAATATGGATTGAAAGTGCAGTAACTTTATGATAAAATACCGATATTACTATATTTCGGAGATTAAAATACTATGATTGCAATTATAGATTATGGCGCAGGCAACCTTTCAAGTGTTAAAAAGGCGCTTGATTATCTTGGTGCTGAATGTGAAATAACACAGGACAGGGATAAGATTTTATCTGCCTCCCACGTTATTCTGCCGGGTGTCGGCTCGTTTGGTGATGCTATGCATTCAATGGAAGAGCGTGGAATGGTTGATGTTGTTAAAGAGGCTGCTTTGAGCGGAAAGCCATTTCTCGGTATATGTCTTGGCTTGCATCTTTTATTTGATGGCAGTGACGAAAGTCCTGAAGCAAAAGGTCTTGGACTGTTGGAAGGTAAAATTGTTACAATTCCTCGTGATACTGGCTTAAAAGTTCCGCATATCGGCTGGAATTCAGTGAGCTTTAAGCAGAAAGACGGCATTTTCAGCGGTATAGATGATAACAGCTATTTTTATTTTGTTCATTCTTATTATTTAAAGGATGCAGCAGAGGACGCTGTTGCAGGCATTACCGAATATGGTGTGCCGATTGAATGTGCAGTACAGAAGGGCAATTTGTGTGCAGTGCAGTTTCACCCTGAAAAAAGCAGCAGTGCAGGTTTGAAGCTGCTGAAAAACTTTATTGCAATGGAGGGATAACAATATGTATGCAAAAAGAATTATTCCCTGCCTTGA
This sequence comes from Ruminococcaceae bacterium UBA7101, assembly GCA_002493325.1. Taxonomy (GTDB): domain Bacteria; phylum Bacillota; class Clostridia; order Oscillospirales; family Acutalibacteraceae; genus Eubacterium_R. Next base: position 1,305 of record DKYL01000096.1, on the reverse strand, counting down.
TGTGAAAAACGGACGTGTTGTTAAAGGTGTTTCATTTGTTGAACTAAGGGATGCAGGTGACCCTGTTGAATGTGCTGCAGCTTATGACAGGCAGGGCGCAGATGAGCTGGTGCTCCTTGATATTACTGCTACGCACGAGGGCAGAAGCACGATGATTGATATTGTTAAGCGTGTTGCCGAAACTGTATTTATTCCCTTCACTGTGGGCGGCGGAATTAAGACGGTTGATGATTTTAAAGAATTGCTCAGAGCAGGCGCAGATAAGATTTCCGTTAATTCTGCAGCAGTGAGAAATCCCGATTTAATCAATGAAGCAGCTTATAAATTCGGCTCACAGTGTGTAGTTTGCGCTATTGATGCCAAACGAAACGGCGATAGCTGGGAGGTTTATCTTAACGGCGGAAGAATTCCCACGGGCATTGATGCGGTTGCGTGGGCAGTTGATGCTGAGAAAAGGGGAGCAGGCGAAATTCTTCTTACCTCAATGGATTGTGACGGACAGAAAACAGGCTATGATATTGAGCTTACCCGTGCGGTCAGCGAGCGAGTTGGAATCCCTGTTATAGCATCAGGCGGTGCAGGAAAAGCAGAGCATTTTTATGATGC
>DKYL01000096.1:0-419 GCA_002493325.1 Ruminococcaceae bacterium UBA7101 | reverse complement strand
AAAAGCAGAGCATTTTTATGATGCTTTCACAGAAGGCAAGGCAGATGCTGTGCTGGCTGCCAGTCTTTTCCATTTTAATGAATTGCCGATACCTGAGCTCAAAAAGTATCTCAATGAAAACAATATTTCAGTGAGAATATAGAAAAAGACTACAACAATGCGTAGGTGCGACAATAAAGTTATTTGCTTTTATTATGCATTTGTTTTATATTTGATGTCGTTGCTGCTGCGACAACTTTATATTGCAAAATTTAAGATTTTATGCTATAATAAAATAGCCAAATAATTAATTATACAATTGAATAATATATGCATATATTATGTATATATACGCACAAATTAAACTTGTAAAAAATACAGGCTCTGTTTTTGTGCGTATTTGTGATATGTATAATTAATTGTTTGGCGACAGTTGGAGC